>JAEUAC010000333.1 GCA_019695455.1 Methylorubrum extorquens
CGGCGCCCAGGCCGGGGCGACGGGATCCGCCGCGTTCGGCGGCCCGTCCGGCCGACGCGGCGTCGGCATCGGCGAGAACGGCTCCGGGACGAGCGGCAGCGGGGCGGGTCCCTGCGCCCAGTCCATGGCGGCCGGCGCGGCGGGGCGCGGCGCCTGGAACCCGCCCGCCTCCGCCGGGGCCGGCACGTCGATCGCCCAGTCGCGGAAATCGGCGTGGACGGGCTGCGATTCGCGCGGCGGCCGCAGGTCCCGCGGCGAGATCGGCGGCGCCGCCTCGCCGGCCGCGTCCCAGTACTGGCCGGGCGCGGCCGGCGCCTGGACGAAGCCGCCCGGCTCCGTCGCGTCCTCGCCGTCGATCCGGACCGCGATCATGTAGCGGCCGATCTCGATCCGGTCCCCGTCCCGCAGGCGGTGCGGCTCCGGCAGGCGCTGGGCCGAGCGGTTCAGGAAGGTGCCGTTGCGCGACACGTCGTGCAGCCAGTAGGCGCCGTCCCGGAAGCGGATCTCGGCGTGCTTGCCGGAGATGGTCTTGGTGGGGTCCGGCAGCGCCCAGTCGAGGAAGGCGTCGCGGCCGATATCGATGCCGCGCCGTCCCGTCAGCGTGTAGGACAGCGGGCCGCCATCGGGCAGGCTGACCTCGTTCTCGATCGTGAGCGTGACGGCCATCGGCTCGGCTGAATCCCTGAGGGCCGGGCTCCCGGGAGATCCGGCTGACATGCGTCGACCCTGCCGGACCGCGCCGGCTTCGGCAAGGCGGTCCGGCCGGTCAGGCGGCGCCCGCGAGCTCCTGCTGCATGAGGCGGACCGCGCCGTCCACGCAGAGCGACAGCCGGCGGCTGCGCTCCTTCGCGCCGACGCGCGCCAGCGCGATCAGGATGGCGACGCGGGCCGCCTTGGCGGTCTGCTCCGGCGTCGGGCGCACGAAGGCTCCCTCGAAGCGCGAGACGTTGCCGCCCGACCAGGCGGCCGCGAGCGCGAGCCAGGTCGAGGCGGCGCGATGGTCCGTCTCCGTCCCGAGCCGGAGCGCGGCCTGCCGGCGATCCTCGTCCGGCTCGCGCACCCAGGCCTCGGCCGCGCGCAGCAGCTCGTCCTCGCCGCCCGGCTGGACGCCCTCCAGCGTGCGGACGCATTGGCAGGCCCACCAGACGGCCTCGCGGCGCGGCAGCGCGTAGGCCGCGAAGGTCAGCGCGTCCTCCGGCGTCGGGCCGGAGGCGAGCGCGCGCAGGTAGGCCATGGGCGGCTCCGCGGCGGGCGGCGCCGTGACGTCGTCCACGAGCGCCGGAAACGCGTCGAAGACCTCGGTCGCGGTGAGGAAGCGGGGTCTGGCCACGCCCGGTCGCCTAGTTGATCTCGATCATGGGCGCGGTCTGCTTGATGGAGCCGTCCCCGTTCAGCGTGATGGTCGGCGCCTTCATGGTGATGCCCGATGCATTCATGGTGATCTTGCTGGCGCCGGCGCCGGCGCTGATGACGATCTCCTGCGTCGCCTTGATCTCGACGTTGCCGGTCACGTTCACCTTCCAGTTGCCGTTGGAGATCGTCAGATGGTCCGATCCGACGTCGATGGTGGTCGTGCGCGAGGCGGACGTCGAGCCGCCCTCGAAGGCCTCCGCGATGTGGCGCGTCTCCGTATTGCGGATGGTCGCGACCATGTCCTTCTCGGCCCGGACGTTGATCTCCTCCGCGTTCGCCTTGTCCTCGAAATAGAGATGGTTGTAGCCGTCCTTGCCGGAGCCCGGCGAGGAATCCGTCTTCACGCCCGACTTGGTCTTCTCGCCCGGCAGGCCGTACGGGAAGCCGAAATCGCTGTTGTAGACGGCGCCCGTCACGAGCGGCTGGTCGGGATCGCCGTCCAGGAACTCGACCACGACCTCCATGCCGACGCGCGGGACGAACTGGAACCCCCATCCCTTGCCGGCCCAGAGCTGGGCCACGCGCACGTCGCGCGAGCAATCGTCGCTCGCGTCGCCGCGGTTCCAGTGGAAATTCACGGCGATGCGCCCGTCCTTGTCGACGTCGATCTCCTCCGACTTCGCCACGCCCTTGCGGGTCGTCACGAAGGCCGTCTGCGGCCCGAAGATGCGCGGGCGCGGCGTCGCGAGCGGAGCCCGGAAGGGCCGGCTCTGCGGCTGGAACTCGTAGGAGCCCTCGTAGGGCTGCTCGTCGCCGCCGCCCCCGCCGGAGCGGTATTCGTGCGAGGCGAAGCGGTGGCGCGCCGCGATCACGAGGTAGTCGTCGTCGTCGCTGACGTGGCCGGCGAGGGTCACGTAGCCGCCCGGATAGAGGCTGACGGCGTCGCCGATGGCGAACTTGCGGTGGTCCAGCGCCTGCTCGGCCTCGAGCCGGACGGTCGCGAGATGCTTGCCCTCGTCGTCCTTGTCGGCCCAGCGCCCCCGGTAATCGTACGCCTCGAGCGAGGCGTGCTGGTAGGATTCGCTGCCCTGATCCTCGCCCTTCAGCGACTTGCGGGCGTTCAGGTAGTCGAAGTCCCGCAACTCGACGCGGCCGGTCCTGACCTGCCGCTCGGCGCGCCAGGCCGTGACGTGCTCCTGCTTGCGCCGGTCGCGCCCGTCGAGCGGCCGGAAGACGAGCGCCGAGCCCGACCCGCCGGCGGAGGCCGACGACGCCCCGGAGCGGGGGCCGACCGCACCGCCGGCCTCCGGCCCGGGCGGCTTGATGTCGATCTTCGGATGCATGCTCGCCGCATCGATCAGATGCATGACGTGCTTGTCCCTGCTGTGCTCGAAGTAGAAGTAGATGCCCCACTCCTCCATCAGGCGGCACACGAAGGCGAGGTCCGTCTCGCCGTACTGGACGATGTAGTCCTGCGCCTTGAAGGCGTGCGCGACCTGGATCTTGTAGTCGTTGAACCCGGCCGCGTCGAAGATGTCCTGGATGATGGCGGGCACGGTCTTGTTCTTGAAGATTTTGCAGTTCGCCTTGCGGCCCAGCAGCCAGAACCAGGGCCGCAGCACGAGGCGGTAGCTCTGCCGGTCGTCGAGCGCACCCGTCCATTCGGCCGAGGCGACGATCCCGTTGAAGTAGCGCTCCACGTTCTGGTGGCTCCGGTAGGAGACCGCCACGGCCCGGCCGAGCAGCGTTCCGAGGTCGTAGTCGACCTCGTTGCTGAGGGCGTCGACCTGGAACTCGAACAGCCGGCTGAGCGCCTCGGTGCCGGCGAAGCGGTGCATCACGAGGCGCTCGCTGCCGTCGGGCAGGAACAGCTGCGTGAAGCGGCCCTGCTGCCGGAGGTCGCTCGCGCCGCCTCCCGAACCGCGCTGGGTGCTGACAGCCATGACGTTCCCCGAAGCCGCCCGATGCGGGATCGCCCCGCGGGGCGCGAACGACCCCGATTGACGCGGCCGATTGTCTCAGCCATAGTTCACGGCAATATTCGGGGCAACGACGATGAAGCGGCAACTCGGTCTGATCGGCGCCGTCATGTGCTTTGGCGCACTCTCGTCTGGCGTCGACGCCCAGTCCGTGAAGAAGCCCTATTCGGCCGCCGACATCGTCTCGCATTTCGCGCCCGACCTCGGGCCGAGCCGGGCGCTCTGCATCGGCACGGAGAGCGAGTGCGCCAAGGCGGTCGCCCCCAAGGCGAAGCCCGCCAATTTCGACCTGGTCGTCAACTTCGAGTACCGGTCCGACACGCTGACGGCGGCCGCCCGGCAGAACCTCGACGAGTTCGCCGCCGCCCTGAAGGACCCGCGGCTCGGCCGGACGTCCTTCGTGGTCGAGGGGCATACGGACGGACGCGGCGGCGACACCTACAATCTCGACCTGTCCACCCGCCGGGCCAACGCGGTCGTCGCCTTCCTGCGCGAGCGGGGCGTCGACGCCGAGCGGCTCGAGGCGCGCGGCTACGGCAAGCTGAAGCCGATCGGCGCGAACGCGCTCGATGCCAGCAACCGGCGCGTCGAGACGCGGATCCGGACCGAGTAGACCCGGCCCGGTCGGCGAACGGACCGGAGCGCGCCTCCGTCCTCCATGGCGTTCGACTTCGCGACCCTTTCGAAGCCGCTTCCGGGCGACGACCCGTGCGGGCCCGACCTCGACGTCGAGGGCGATCCCGAGTTCGCGCAGTTCCTGGCGCGCGCGGAGGGATTGTTCCCGGCCTCGTTCTTCAGGCGCGACGACGAGGGACGGCTTCAGCCGTTCGACCGCTCGTCGATCGATTTCCCGACCGAGTTCAAGGCGCTCGACGCGCTGCTCGGGACGACCCACGACCTCCGCCTCCTCACGATCTACGCGCGGCTGCTCATCCTGAACCGCGATCTTCCGCGCTTCGTGCAGGGCGTGGCGGGCATCGCGACCGTGCTCGGCAGCTTCTGGGACGAGGTCCCGCCGCGCGGGGAGGACGGCGACTACGCGTTCCGGACCGTCGTTCTGCAGAGCCTCGACGACAACCCGTCCGTGGTGCTGCCGCTCCAGCACACGCCGATCCTGCTCACCCGCCGCAACGGACCCGTGACCTACCGGACCATCGTCGTGGCGGCCGAGGAGGCTCCCGCGCGCGACGGCGAGGCCGTCCTCGATCGCGGCACGCTCGGCCGGGCCATGGCCGAGGTCGAGCTCGACGACATCAAGGCCGCGCGGGCGCGGATGAAGGTCCTCGGCGACGCGCTCGACGCGATCCAGGCCGTCACCTTCGAGAAGGCGGGCTACGACGGCGCCGCGAACCTCGAGAAGCTGCCGCCCGTCGTCGCCCGGATCGCGGCGTTCCTCGACGCGCTCCTGGAGGAGCGCGAGCCCGGCTCGGCCGGGCCGGCCGTCGAGGACGCGGCCGAGGAGGCGGAGGCCGGCGCGGCCCGGGCCGCCGCGCCGGCTGGGTCGCGGGTCGCGGCCCCGGCGGGCCCTATCCCCGACGCGCGGGCCGCCGTGGCGGCGCTCGCCGCGATCCACGGCTACCTGCGCCGCTTCGAGCCCTCCAATCCGGCCGTCCACCTCGTCGCGCAGGCGCTCGCCGTGCAGGGCAAGAGCTTCCGCGAGGTCGTCGCGATGCTGCTGCCCGACGAGGCCTCGTCGGCCCGGATCCTGCTCGGCCCGGACCGGCTGTTCGGTCTCACCTTCGACCAGGTGGCGGAGAGCGAGACGAGCCTCGGCGACGCGCCGGACGGGGACGCGGGATCGGACGGAGACGC
>JAEUAC010000340.1 GCA_019695455.1 Methylorubrum extorquens
CGGCGGCCGCCCGGCCGACGCGCCCGCCGACGTCCCGCTGCCCCCGCCGCGCCCCCGTCGCACCGCCACGAACGCTGGGTCGAGACTCCGATGATCGTGCGACGCTTCCTTCTCTGGGCCCGCAACGCGCCTGCGGCCGACCGGGCGGAGGCGACGGCCGCGCTCGTCCACGCCTACCTCTACGCCGACCTGGACGACGCGCAGCGGAACGAGGCCGAGACGGCCCTCACGGCGATGCTGGACGATCCGTCGCCGCTCGTGCGCCGGGCGCTCTCGGACGGGCTCGCGGCCTCGGCGGACGTGCCGCACCACGTCGTCCTGACGCTCGCGTCCGACGGCAGCGAGGTGGCCGAGCCGGTCCTCGCCTGCTCGCCGCTCCTGCTCGATTCGGACCTCGTGGACGCGGCGGCGCTCGGCGACGGGCGCGCCCAGACGGCGATCGCGTCGCGGCCCTACCTGTCGCCCGCCGTGTGCGGCGCCCTCGCCGAGATCGGCTGCGCCGACGCGCTCGCGGAGCTGGCCGCCAACGCGACCGCCGAGATCGGCGAGGCGTCGCTCTTCCGCATCGTCGAGCGGCACGGCGCGGACGGCGCCGTCCGCGAGGCGCTCCTGACGCGGGACGACCTGCCCGTGCCGGTGCGCCAGGCCGTCTCCGTCGCCCTCGCGCGGTCGCTCGGCGACTTCGTCACGGCCTGCGGCTGGCTCAGCGCGCAGCGCTCGGAGCGCGTCGGCCGCGAATCCTGCGAGCGCGCGGCCGTCGCGCTCTCCGCCGGCTCGGACGACGAGGAGGTCACCCGCCTCGTCGTCCACCTGCGCGAGACGGCCCAGCTGACGCCGGGCCTGCTGCTGCGCGCGCTGCTCTCGGGCCAGGCGGCCTTCGTCCAGGCCGCCTTCACGGACCTGTCCGGCCTGCCGCCGGCGCGCGTGCGCGGCATCCTGCGGGACGCGAGCGGGAGCGGGTTCGCGGCGCTCTACGACCGGGCGGGCCTGCCGCTGTCGCTCCGGGCGGCGTTCGGGGCGGGGCTCGTCGCCCTGTCCGAGCGCGGGACGGAGCACGGGCCGGAGATGGCGCGGCTGTCGCGGCACCACGTCCGGCGCACGCTCGCGGCCTGCAGCGACCTGCCGGCGAACGAGGCGAGCCGGCTCGTGGCCCTGCTGCGCCGCTTCGAGGCCGAGGCCGCGCGCGACGAGGCGCGGCTGCACGCCGACATCCTGGCCGACGAGGCCGCCCTGGACCTCGTCCGCCGATACGCGCCGCACGAACTCGAGGGGCGCGTCGTCGCGGCCTGACGGGGCTCAGGCCCCGAACTGCTCGATGAGGATGCGCTCGTCGAGGCTGTGGCCGGGATCGTGCAGCATCACGAGGTCGATGCTCGCGTCCATCTGGGCCTGGACGCAGGCGACCCGCCGGAACTCCGTATGGTCGGCGACGGCGCTGACGGGGCGGAGCGTCGGCTCGATGACGTGCAGCGCGATGGAGGCTCCGTTGCGGAGGAGCGCGCCGCGCCAGCGCCGCGGCCGGAAGGCCGAGATCGGCGTGAGCGCGAGCAGCGGCGCCTCGAGCGGCAGGATCGGCCCGTTGACCGACAGGTTGTAGGCCGTCGAGCCGAACGGCGTCGCGACGAGGATTCCGTCCGCCACGAGCTCCGACAGCCGGATGCGCCCATCCACCTCGATGCGGATCTTCGCGGCCTGATGCGTCTGCCGCAGCATCGAGACCTCGTTGATGGCGTGCGCCCGGTGGGACACGCCGTCCACGTCGCGCGCGATCATGAGGAGGGGATGCACGACCGACAGGTGGGCCGCCGCGAGCCGTTCCGGCAGGTCGTCCTCGCGGTACTCGTTCATCAGGAACCCGACGGATCCCTTGTTCATGCCGTAGACGGGCTTCGCCTGGCCGATGAACTGGTGCAGCGTCTGCAGCATGAGCCCGTCGCCGCCGAGCGCGACGAGGACGTCCGCCTCGTCCGGCTCGACGGACGCGTAGCGCTCGCGCAGCCGGGCGAGGGCGGCCTGGGCGTCGGGCGTCGGAGACGCCACGAAGGCCATGGTCTTCATCGGCCGGTTCATGGTGCTGTCTCCCGCCACCGGACACCCGGCCGCGTGTGGCCGGGCCCCTACACGAGTGCCGGGGACGAGGGAATGCCGCGGCCGGCGGTCAGACCGCCGGGCTCCATTGCACGGGAACGAAGCGGAACCCCGGACCGTCCTTCAGGATGTGCCCCGTCGCCGGGAAGGGCGCGTGGTAGAAGCCGACCTGGACGCGGTCCGCCGCCGCCATGTCGAGGATGCGCACGCGCGTCTGGCGCGCCATCTCGGCGTCCATGTCGAACACGGCCGCCCAGTTCGGGTTGCGCACGAACAGCGCCGGGTGGTTCGTGATGTCGGAGACCAGCATGAACGTCTTGCCGCCGGACGCGATCGCGAAGGCCGTGTGGCCCGGCGTGTGGCCCGCGGCCGCGACCGCCGTGATGCCGGGCGCGACCTCCTTGCCCGGCTCGTAGCGCGCGACGTCCTTCGCCATCGGGCCGAACACGCGGCGCACGCCCGCGAAGGCGCCCTTCATGGCCTCGGGCGCCGCGCTCATCTTCGCGTCGTCCATCCAGTAGGCCCATTCGGCCTCCGGCACCTTCACCTCGGCCTTCGGGAACACGGCCGTCCCGTCCTTGAGGCGCAGGCCGTTGATGTGGTCGCCGTGGAAGTGGCTGATGATCACGGTGTCGACGCTCGCCGGGTCGAACCCCGCGGCCCGGAAGTTCGCCGCCATGCGGCCCGTCGTCGGAGCGCCGACGTCGCCGTTGCCCGTGTCGATCACGATGGTCTTGCCGCCCGACCGGACGACCAGCGTCGTGAACGTGATGGGCAGGGTCGTCTCCGGCAGGAACGCCTCCGCCATGGCCTTCCTCACGTCGCCGATCTCGGCGTTGCGGATCAGCCCGTCGAGCGGCCGGTTGGCGAAGCCGTCGTGAACGGCCGTGATCTCGATGTCGCCGACCTTGTAGCGGTAGAAGCCGGGGGCCTGCGCAACGGACGCGGGCGGGGTCGCGGCAGTCGTCGGGGCCTGCGCGACGGCCGGTCCGGCCGCGGCGGTCGCTAGTCCTGCAGTCGAAGCAATCATGGTGCGGCGGCTCAGCATGTGACGTCCCCTCGAATGAACCGGAACGGATCCGGCTGTACCCGGCTTCGAGGCCGGTCGACCGTCAACGATTAAGCTCGTCTAGCCGATCTTGCCAGCGTTCTCGTGACGGTTGCCCGCGCAGGCGGAGGCGGTCACGATGCGGGCTCACGCAGCTGGAAGCCCATGATCGTCGTCCATTCGCCCCGCTCGCCCGACCACGATCCCGACGGCTACTTCCGCCGCGGCCGGACCGTCCCCCATCCCGAGCAGGCGAGCCGCTACGGCATCCTGCTCGAGGCCGCGACCGGGGGCGGCCACGCGATCGAGGAGGCGGGCGATGCGGGGCTCGACCCGCTGCGCGCCGTGCACACGGACAGCCATCTCGACGTGTTCCGGACGGCCTGGGGCCGCAAGGCCGAACTGCCCGAGATCGGCGACGAGATCCTGACGGGCCATTTCGCGCGCCCGCAGATGCACCGCCTGCCGCCGGGGCTCCTCGGGCTCCTCGGCTTCCACATGGCGGACACGTCCACGCCGATCCGGGCCGGGACGTGGGGCGCGGTCTACGGATCGGCCCAGGCCGCGATCGGCGCGGCGGACCGGGCGGCCGAGCACGGCGCGGCCTACGCCCTCTGCCGGCCGCCCGGCCACCACGCCTACGCGGATTCGGCCGGGGGCTTCTGCTTCCTCAACAATTCCGCCATCGCGGCCGAACGGCTCCGCGCGGCCACGGGCGGCCCGATCGCGATCCTCGACATCGACGTCCACCACGGCAACGGGACGCAGGGCATCTTCTATGGGCGACGGGACGTCCTGACGGTCTCGATCCATGCCGATCCGTCCGACTACTTCCCGTTCTACACGGGCTACGCCGACGAGCGGGGCGAGGGGGAGGGCGAGGGCTTCAACCGCAACCTGCCGCTGGCCCAGGGCTCGGGCGACGCGACGTGGCTCGCCGCCATCGAGGCGGGGCTCGCCGAGATCGCGGCGTTCCGGCCGGCGGCGCTCGTCGTGGCGCTGGGCTTCGACGCGTCCGAGCACGACCCGATCGGCGCCTTCAAGGTGACCACGGCCGGGTTCGAGGCCGCGGCCCGCCTCGTCGCGGCCGCGCATCCGACCACCGTCCTCGTGCAGGAGGGCGGCTACCTGTGCGACGCCCTTCCGCGGAACCTCGCGGCCTTCCTGCAAGCCTTCGAGGCGCGCCGGGGCGCGTGAGCGCCGGCGGGGCGCGCCCCGAGGATCAGGAGGTCTTGTCGCCGAGCGTCTTCAGCTCGGCGACCTGCTTCTCCATCACGGAGGCCTGCTGCTTCACGAACTCCGCCTGGAGCTGGGCCGCCTGCTTCAGGTCGGGGGCGCGGACGAGCTGCTGGGCGAAGTCGAAGATCGCCGAGATGTTCTCCTTGGCGAAGCCGAAGCCCTTGCTGACGGCGAGCCCGGGCGCCGAGTCGCCCGTCTTCGTCGTGCTCTGGATGGCGTCGGAGGTGCTGCGCGCCGCCTCGAGCAGCGTGTCGATGGCGCCGCGCGCCTGCTCGACGCTCTTTTCGGCGAGATCGCGGACCTTCGAGGAGGTTTCGTTGTTCTGGGTGTCCATGCTCGATCTCCGGCGTGGCGGTCGCGTTTCGCGGAAGTCTTGCGGCAAGCCGCACCTAGCGTCAACGATGCCGCGCCTCTTCGCCGCGCTGCGGTAAAGGGGCGTCGGATCGCCGGGTCGCACCTGTCGCGGGGCGTCGGCGTCGGCTAGCGATGTCGTCGACGTTCGACCGGGGTTTCGAGTCGCGCCGTTCCCCAGGAAGGATCCCGCGGTCATGTTGCAGACAGCCTTCGCCGCGGCGCGCGACCGCCAGCGTCTCCAGGAGATCGTGGGCGTCCTCGTCGGCTACGGCGTCAACAACGTCGTCGACAAGCTCGGCCTGCGCGGCGTGGCCCGGCTCGCCCGCTGGCGGGCGCCGCCCGTCGACGTGTCCCGCATGTCGCAGCCGGAGCGCGTGCGGCGCGCCATCGAGGCGCTCGGTCCCACCTTCGTCAAGCTCGGGCAGATCCTCGCCAGCCGGCCCGACCTCCTCGCGCCGCACTGGATCGAGGAGCTGGCGAAGCTCCACAGCCAG
This sequence comes from Methylorubrum extorquens, assembly GCA_019695455.1. GTDB lineage: Bacteria > Pseudomonadota > Alphaproteobacteria > Rhizobiales > Beijerinckiaceae > Enterovirga > Enterovirga extorquens_A. The sequence goes on from JAEUAC010000340.1 coordinate 5,224, forward strand.
GTCTCGCCGCTGCCCTACGAGGCGATGCGGCCGCAGCTCGAGAAGGGGCTCGGCGGCGCGCCGGAGGACGTGTTCGCGGCCTTCGACCGCGACGAGCTCGCCTCCGCCTCCATCGCCCAGGTCTACAAGGCGAAGCTGCACACGGGCGAGGACGTCGTCGTCAAGGTGCTGCGGCCGAACCTCCGCCGCACGATCGAGGCGGACCTGCGCCTGCTGGGCCATGCGACGACCATCGTCGAGCGCCGCTGGGCCGAGCTCGGGCGCTACAAGCCGCACGAGCAGCTGCGCCACCTCTCCACCGCGCTCGCGGGGGAGCTCGACCTCGTCAACGAGGCGACGAACTGCGAGCTCCTCGCCTCGCTCTTCCCCGACAGCGAGACCGTCCGCTTCCCGAAGATCCATTGGGAGTTCACGTCCGAGCACGTGCTCGTCCAGGAGTACCTGGACGGCATCCCGCCGACGGACCTCGTCCGCGTCCGGGCGGCGGGGCTCGATCCGGCCGAGCTCGCCCAGCGCATCACGGACGCTTTCCTGCACATGGCGCTCGTCGAGGGCGTGTTCCACGCCGATCCGCACCCGGGCAACCTCCTGGCCCTGCCGGGCAACACGGTCGGCTTCCTCGATTTCGGCGTCGTCGGACGCCTGACGGAGCGGCGGCGCACGCAGCTCCTCATGCTGATCGGCTCCATGCTGCGGCAGGACGCGGACGGGCTGATGAGCGTGCTGCTGGCCTGGACGGGCTCGACCAATCCCGACCTGACGCGGCTCGACACGGCGGCCCACAACTTCGTCGTCCGCCACTCGCAGAAGCCGCTCGACATCGGCCGGGTGCTCGAGGACTTCATGAACATGGCGCGCGAGAACGACCTCGCGATGCCGACCGACCTCGCCATCCTGTTCAAGGCGCTGATCACGTCGGACGGCGTGATGCGCCAGCTCGATCCGACCTTCGACCTGTTCACGGCCGCCGCCCCGACGGTCGGCCGCAAGATGAAGGCCCGCTTCTCGCTCCGCGGGCTGCTGCGCAAGGCCGAGACGCTCGGCGGCTCCATGTACGGCGCCGCGACGGAGCTGCCGAGCCTGCTGCACCTCATGCTGGTGCGCCTGAAGCAGGGCAAGGTCACCGTCGAGATCGAGATCAAGGGTATCGACAAGCTGATCCACGGCATCGAGCGCGCCGCCGCCCGGCTCTCCATCGCCATCGTCGTCGCGGCCTTCGCCATCACGGTCGCGCCCCGCCTCGTCGACCTCGGCACCCCGTTCTTCGCCGTGGTCACGGCCGTCATCGCCATCTGCGCGATCGGCTGGACGCTGCTGCTGCGCCGGAAGCGGTGAGCGGACCGGCGAGGTCGGTCCGCTAGAGATGGCGCTCGACGTCCATGCGCCGGTGGAGGATGCGCACGACGTCGATCACGCCGGCCGCGTCGACCCGATAGAAGACGACGTGCGAGCCGACGGCGTGCGCGAGGTAGCCGGGACGAACGTGATCGATCCGCCGTCCCGCGATCGCACCGCCGGCGATCTCGTCGAAGCTGTCGAAGAACATGCGGACGTACCGGTCGGCCTGAGCCCGGTTCCAGCGCTCCGCCGAGTAGGTCCAGATGGCGGACAGGTCGCGGCGGGCGGCGGCCGAGAGGCGTGACGTCACGCGCGATCGGCCGCCGCATGGAGGGATGCGAGGAACGCATCGCCGTCCACGGGCTCGAACCGGCCGCTGTTCTCGCCCTCGGCGAGCGCCGACCGGAGTGCGCTCAGCCGCGTCTCGTGATCCTCCAGCAGTCGCAATCCGGCCCGGACGACGTCGCTCGCCGACCCGTACCGGCCGCCTTCCACCTGATGGTCGATGAACTCGGCGAAGTGGTCCCCCAGCGAGACGGAGGTGTTGCGGGCCATGACGACGTCCTCAGCGAGTACCAAGATTTGGTACCATGGCACGGTGCTCGACGTCCGGCCAGCCGGTCGGGCCGGCTGAGCCCCCGCACTAAGGGGCGGATCAGCCCTTCGGCACCCGCGGCTTCGCGAGGCGTGGCCAGGGATGGGCGGCCTCGTAGGCGCGGGCGGCGCGCAGGACGGCGCCGTCGCGGCCCATCGGGCCGACGATCTGCAGGCCGACGGGCAGGCCGGCCTTCGTCAGGCCGCAGGGCACGCTCGCGGCGGGCTGGAGCGTGAGGTTGAACGGGTAGCTGTAGGGCGTCCAGCCGAGCCAGTTGTCGCCGTAGGAGCCGTCGGGCGGCGTGTCGTGGCCCGCCTCGAAGGCCGGCACGGCGAGCGTCGGCGTGAGGAGGAGGTCGTAGCGCTCGTGGAAGCGCGCCATCGTGAGGTAGAGCGCGCCGCGCGCGTTCGCGGCCGCCACGAAATCCGCGCCCGCGATCTCCCGGCCGGCCTGCGCGGCCCGCACGAAGCCGGGATCGACCTCGCCCCAGCGCGCCTCCGGAATGGCGCGCAGCACGTTCCAGGCCCCCGTGAACCACAGGGTCTCCAGGATGTCGGCCGGGTCCGCGAAGCCGGGATCCACCTCCTCCACGGTGGCGCCCAGCGCCTCGAACGCCCGCGCGGCGGCCTCCGTCAGGGCCAGCACCTCGGGGTCGATCCGCTCCACGTAGCCGAGGCGCGGGCTCCAGGCGATGCGCACGCCGCGCACGCCGAGTTCCAGGCTCGCCGTGTAGTCCGGCGCGGGCGTCACGAGCGCCGTCATGTCGCGCGGGTCCGGCGCCCCGATGGTGCCGAGCATGATGGCCGCGTCCGTCACCGTGCGCGTGATCGGGCCGAGATGCGACACGATCGCGAACGGCGACGGCGGATGGGCCGGCACCCGCCCGAAGCTCGGCTTGATGCCGAACACGCCGCAGAAGGCCGCCGGGATACGGATGGAGCCGGCCCCGTCCGTCCCGATATGCAGCGGCCCGATGCCGAGCGCGGCCGCGACGGCGGCGCCGGACGAGGACCCGCCGGGCGTGGTGCGCGTGTCCCACGGATTGCGGCAGATGCCGTAGAGCGGCGAATCGCCCAGTCCCTTCCAGCCGAATTCGGGCAGCGTCGTCTTGGCGAACGGGATCGCGCCCGCGCCGAGCAGCCTGTCCACGGCCGGCGCGTTCTCGGTCGCGGGCGAGGGATCGCTGGTGGTCGAGCCGCGCCGCGTGGGGTGGCCGGACCACAGGACGTTGTCCTTCACCGTGAACGGGATGCCGTCGAGCGGGCCGGACGGCTTGCCCGCCTTGTAGCGCCGGGCGGAGGCCTTGGCGGCCTCCGTCGCGCTCGCCCGGTCGATCTGCGGGAAGGCGTTCACGTCGCCCTGGACGCGCTCGGCCGCGTCGAGCGCGGCCCCGACGGCGTCCACCGGCGTCAGCTTGCCGGACCGGTAGCCTGCGAGCAGGCCCGAAACGTCGAGCGCGAGGATGTCTGTCATGACGGTTCGTCCGGTCAGTAGGCGGTTGCGGAAAGGCCGCTCGGGCCGATGCGGCGCGGGTTGAGGCCCTCGGCCGCCAGCGTCGCCAGGATGTCGGCCGTGTGGGCCGCGCTGCGGGTCTCGACCGTCACGTCCACGGTCACGCCCTTGGCGGGCACGTCGAGGAACAGGCGGCCGTGCGAGACCTCGAGGATGTTCGCGCCGAGCGTGCCGAGCCGCGTCGCGACGACGCCGAGCAGCCCCGGCCGGTCGTCCGTCGTGATGCGGAAGGAGGCGATGCGGTCGTCGCGCTCGAGCTCGCGCACCATCACGGAGGCGAGGAGCCGGGCGTCGATGTTGCCGCCGCACAGGACCAGGCCGACGCGCCGCCCGGCGAAGAGGTCCGGCCGGACCAGCATGGCGGCGAGGCCGGCGGCGCCCGCGCCCTCCGCCATGGTCCGGCACAGGGTCGCGTAGGCGTTCACGGCGCGCTCGATCGCGGGCTCCTCGACGAGGACGATCTCGTCCACGAGGTCGCGCACGATGGGCAGCGCCAGCCGCCCGACGTCCCGCACGGCGATGCCCTCGGCCAGCGTCGGTCCGCCGATGGGCAGGGTTCCGCCCGTGACGGCGTTGTGGAAGGCCGGGTAGAGCGCCGCCTCGACGCCGACGATGCGGATCCGCGGTCGGATCGCCTTGGCGGCCACCGCCATGCCGGCGACGAGCCCGCCGCCGCCGATCGGGACGACGAGGTCGTCGAGGTCGGGAACGGCCTCCAGCATCTCGAGCGCGATCGTGCCCTGGCCCGCCATGACGAGCGGGTCGTCGTAGGGGTGGACGAAGGTCAGGCCGTCCCGCACCGCGAGCGCCTGCGCGCAGGCGGCGGCCTCGCTGAGGGTCGCGCCGTGCAGCACCACTGTGGCGCCGTGCGAGCGCGTGTTTTCCGCCTTCACGAGCGGCGTCGCGACCGGCATCACGATCGTCGCCGCGATCCCGAGCCGCTTCGCGTGGTAGGCGACCGCCTGGGCGTGGTTGCCGGCCGACATCGCGACGACGCCGAGCAGCCCCGGCCGGTCGTCCGTCGTGATGCGGAAGGAGGCGA
>JAEUAC010000422.1 GCA_019695455.1 Methylorubrum extorquens
CGCATCACGTGGTACTCGCCCATGATGCCGTTGCCGCCGTGCATGTCGCGGGCGACCCGGGCGATGTCGAGCGCCTTGCCGCAATTGTTGCGCTTGACGATCGAGATCATCTCCGGCGCCATCCGGCCCTCGTCGAAGAGGCGGCCGACGCGCAGCGAGCCCTGCAGGCCGAGAGCGATCTCCGTCTGCATGTCGGCGAGCTTCTTCTGCACGAGCTGGGTGGCGGCGAGCGGCCGGTTGAACTGCTTGCGGTCCAGCGTGTACTGGCGCGCCCGGTGCCAGCAATCCTCGGCGGCGCCCATGGCGCCCCACGAGATGCCGTAGCGCGCCCGGTTGAGGCAGCCGAACGGGCCCTTGAGGCCCGACACGTTCGGCAGGAGCGCGTCCTCGCCGACCTCGACGTCCTCCATCACGATCTCGCCCGTGATGGAGGCGCGCAGCGAGAGCTTGCCGCCGATCTTCGGGGCGGACAGGCCCTTCATGCCCTTCTCGAGCACGAAGCCGCGGATCGCCCCGCCATGGGCCTCCGACTTCGCCCACACGACGAAGACGTCGGCGATGGGCGAGTTCGAGATCCACATCTTGGCGCCGTTCACGACGTAGCCGCCGTCGGTCTTGCGCGCGACGGTCTTCATGCCGCCCGGGTCGGAGCCCGCATCCGGCTCCGTCAGGCCGAAGCAGCCGACCCATTCGCCGGAGGCGAGCTTCGGCAGGAACTTCTTGCGCTGCGTCTCGTCGCCGTAGGCGTAGATCGGGTACATGACGAGCGAGGATTGCACGCTCATCATCGAGCGGTAGCCGGAATCGACCCGCTCCACCTCGCGGGCGACGAGCCCGTAGGCCACGTAGGACGCGCCCGCGCAGCCGTAATCCTCCGGGATGGTCACGCCGAGAAGGCCGAGCTCGCCCATCGCGTTGAACAGCGAGCGGTCCGTCTTCTCGTTCTGGTAGGCCTCGACGATGCCGGGCAGCAGCTTCTCCTGCGCGAAGTCGCGCGCGACGTCGCGGATGGCGCGCTCGTCCTCCGTCAGCTGGTCGTCGAGCAGGAAGGGGTCCTCCCACTGGAAGGACGCGGAGGGCGCCTTGGCGGCGGCCGGCTCGTAGTTGGAAAGCGCCTGGCTCATCTCGTTCTCCTGCCGGACCGCCTCGACGCCTCCCGACGCCCGCGGACATCCGCTTGCCCGACCCATAGCACCCGGGGCCCTCGCGCGCGAGCCGGGCCGGCCGGATTCGCGGCCTGCGATCCCTGTACAGCACCGCCCGGCCCCGCCATGCTGCGTTCAACAATCAAGGAGGGAGAACGCCACCATGCCGACCATCCATGCCCCGAGCCGCCGCGCTATCCTCGCCGGCGCGGCCGCGCTCGCGGCGCCGGGCCTCGCCCGCGCGCAGGCCTATCCGGCCCGCCCGATCACGCTGATCGTGCCCTGGACGGCGGGCTCCGCCTCCGACGCGGCCCTGCGCGTCCTGGCCGAGGCCGCGGGACGCGACCTGAAGGGGCAGATCGTCATCGAGAACAAGCCGGGCCTCGGCGGCGTGCGGGGCGCGATCGACCTCGCCGGCACGTCGCGGCCCGACGGCTACGTGATCGCCCAGATGCCGCTGACCGTGTTCCGCTACCCCTACACGTCGCGCGTCAGCTTCGACCCGACGCGCGACTTCACCTACATCCTGCAGCTCACGGGCTACACGTTCGGCATCGCCGTGCAGGCGAGATCGCCCTGGGCCTCGATGGCGGACCTGGTCGCCTACGCGAAGGCCAATCCCGGCAAGGTCTCCTACGGCACGCCCGGCACGCACACGTCCCTCCACATCATGATGCTGCAGCTCGCCGAGAGCCTCGGCATCGACTGGGTGCACGTGCCCTACAAGGGCGGGGCCGAGACCGTGAAGGCGCTGCTCGCGGGCGACGTGCAGTGCATCGCCGAGAGCTCGAGCTGGGCCGCGCAGGTGCAGAGCGGCGAGTTCCGGCTCCTGTCGACCTGGGGCCGCGCGCGCTCCAAGACCTTCCCGGACGCCCCGACCCTGACCGAACTCGGCTACGACTTCGTCTCCACCTCGCCCTACGGCATCGCGGGTCCCAAGGGCCTGGATCCCGCGATCGTCGCCCGCCTGCACGACGCCTTCAGGGCGGCGCTGGCGGATGCGGGCGTGCAGCGCGTGCTGGCGAGCCTCGGCCAGGAGACCGAGTATCTCGGCCCCGCCGAGTACGCGGCCTCCGTGCCGGGCCTCATGGCGCGCGAGAAGGCCATCGCGGACAAGCTCGGTCTCAAGCCGGCCTGAGGGCGGGCGCCCGGTTTCCCGGACGAAACGCGGCCGGCCCCGGGCCGGCCGTCCCCGCCCGTGCGCGGGGCGCTGGCACGGCGCTTGCCGGGCTCGGCGGCGGGTTGGCGGAGGGGCGGATCATGGCGGTGCCGGCGACGGCCTTGGACGGGCGGGACGTGGACGCGGCCCTGCCGCCGGGGCGGCTCGCCGCGCTCGGGCTGCAGCACGTCCTCGTCATGTATGCGGGCGCGGTCGCCGTGCCGCTGATCGTCGGGCGGGCGCTGAGGCTGCCGCCCGACCAGGTGGCCTTCCTCATCTCGGCCGACCTCTTCGCCTGCGGGATCGCGACCCTGATCCAGTCCTGGGGCGCGCCCGGGCTCGGCATCCGGCTCCCCGTCATGATGGGCGTCACCTTCGCGTCCGTCACGCCCATGATCGCCATCGGCCAGAACCCGTCGCTCGGGCTTCTCGGCATCTACGGCGCCGTGATCGCGGCCGGGATCTTCGGCCTCCTCGTCGCGCCGTTCATGAGCCGGCTCCTGCCGCTCTTCCCGCCGGTGGTCACGGGCACGATCATCCTCGTCATCGGCATCTCGCTCATGCGCGTCGGGATCAACTGGGCGGCCGGCGGCGTACCCACCTTCACGCAGGTGGTGGACGGCCGTCCCGTGCAGGTGCCGAACCCGGCCTACGGGGCGCTGGACGGCCTCGCGATCTCGATGCTCGTCCTGTGCTCCATCCTGCTCCTGACGAAATACGGGCGCGGCTTCGTGCAGAACGTGGCCGTGCTGCTGGGCATCGTGATCGGCTGCGCGCTCTGCGCCCTCCTCGGCCGCATGGACGTGTCCAAGGTCGGGAGCGCGGCCTGGTTCGACCTCGTCCTGCCCTTCCACTTCGGCATGCCGGTCTTCGACCCGGTCGCGATCGTGACGATGTGCCTCGTCATGGTGGTGGTGATGATCGAGTCCACCGGCATGTTCCTGGCGCTGGGCGAGATGACGGGCCGGCGGGTGACGAAGGCCGACCTCACCCGCGGCCTGCGGGCGGACGGGGTCGGCACGCTGATCGGCGGCGTCTTCAACACCTTCCCCTACACGTCCTTCTCGCAGAACGTGGGCCTCGTCGGCGTGACGGGCGTGCGCTCGCGCTGGGTGACGGTCACGGGGGGCGCCATCCTCGTCGCGCTGGGCCTCGTGCCCAAGATGGCCGCGCTGGTCGAATCCGTGCCGCTCGTCGCGCTCGGCGGGGCCGGGATCGTCATGTTCGGCATGGTGGCCGCCACGGGGATCCGCATCCTGTCCAAGGTCGATTTCGCGGGCAACAAGGCGAACCTGTTCGTCGCCGCGATCGCGATCGGCTTCGGCATGATCCCGCTCGTCGCGCCCGCCTTCTTCCACCACATGCCGGAGGGCCTGAAGCCGCTGCTCGAATCGGGCATCCTCCTCGCCTCGATCGCGGCCGTGTGCCTCAACGTCTACTTCAACGGCCTCGGCTCGGCCGAGGCGGCGCGCGACGACGCCACCCTGGCGGCCCACGCCGCCGAAGCCTGAGGAGCCGCCCGTGCCGCTGACCTTCAACCGCTACGGCAAGGCCCGCGTCCGGGTGCTGCGTCTCCAGCGCGAGGGCGAGCGGCACACGGTGCGCGAGCTCTCCGTGCAGGCCATGCTGGAGGCGGAGGGGCTGGAGCGCGCCTACACGGCCGGCGACAACGCGGCCGTGGTCGCGACCGACACGATCAAGAACGTCGTGAACGCCCTCGCCTGCGATCACCCGGCCGCCGACGGCGAGACCTTCGCCGGGATCGTGGCGGCCTTCCTGCTCGATCGCTACGCCCATGTCGGCCGGGCCGACATCCGGGCCGTCGAGACCCGCTGGACGCGGCTCGTCGTCGACGGCGCGCCCCACCCCCACGCCTTCGCGCTCGACGGCAACGGGACCCCATTCGCCCACGTGGTCGCGACCCGCGACGGCACGGTCGTGCAGTCGGGGATCGAGGGCTACACCGTCATGAAGACCACGCAGGCCGGCTGGTCGGGCTTCCACGCCGACGCGTACCGCACGCTGCCGGACACGGACGACCGCATCGTCGCGACCGCCATGGACGCGACCTGGACCTGGACCGCCGCGCCCGCCGCCTACCCGGCCGCCAACGCGACGATCCTCGACGCGATGCTGCGCGACTTCGCGACCACCTACAGCCGGGGCGTCCAGGATTCGATGTACCGCATGGGCGAGGCCGCGCTCGCCGCCGTGCCGGAGCTCGCCGCCATCCGGTTCGCGATGCCCAACAAGCACTACCTCCCGATGAACCTCGCGGGCTTCGGCCGCGACGCCGCGGGCACCGTGTTCCTGCCGACGGACGAGCCGCACGGGCAGATCGAGGCCGTCGTGACGCGGGCCTGACCCTCAGCGGCCCGTGGCGCCGCCGGCCGTGATCCCGCCGTAGCCGCCGCGGAACCGGGCGCCGTCGGCGTCGGGCGTGCCCGCGCAGCCCGCGACCGCGAGGAGGAGCGCCACCAGGGCGCCGAGGCGGAGTGCCGTCATGCGCGCGAGGGCGCGCCGGCGCGCGGCCGGCGG
>JAEUAC010000192.1 GCA_019695455.1 Methylorubrum extorquens
GGGAGAGGGTCACGGGCGGCTCCTGTCCGAACGCGAGAGGACCAGCGCCGCCCCGAGGCCGGGCGCGTCGCTCGGCACCATCCGTGGTGGCGCGGCGGTCTGGACGGTGACGGAAGCCGCGACAGCCGGCAACCGGCTAGGCAACAGCCCGGACGGGACGGCCGGTCGGGGGGGCCGTGCTCGCGCTGCCGCCCGGCGTCCGGCCCGTGGAGCGGCTGCGTTCGAAGGCCTGATCGATCGGAGTCGCATCGGACAGGACGCCCTCCTCGTCGGGATCGAAGGGCGACGGCGTGGACGTCGTCCCCATCCGGGTCCGGTGCGGCCCGTCTCCCGCCATCCGTCGTCGCGCGTGCGTCGGCCTCAGGGCCCGTCGCCGTCTCGGGCCGGCTCGCCGCGGCCGCCACCGCCCGACGACGCCCCCGACCCGCCGCGACCGCGCGGCCCGGAGAGGGCCCGCAGGGGCCTCCCTTCCCGAGCGTCCGCGGAGCCGCTAGACCGCCATTCTAAGGCGAGGCCGGGAGGACCGAATGGCGGATGGTGCAGGCGTGGTGACGCTCGAGCGGGACGGCGAGATCGGGATCGTCACGGTCGATTCCCCGCCCGTGAACGCCCTGTCGGCGGCCGTCCGCGACGGGATCGCCGGGCGCATCCGCGAGGCGTCGGCCGACGACGGCATCCGGGCGATCGTGCTCCTCTGCGCGGGCCGCACCTTCATTGCCGGCGCCGACATCTCCGAATTCGGCAAGCCCCCGAAGGGCACGCCCCTGAACCTGATGATCGACACGATCGAGAGCGCGCCGAAGCCCGTGGTCGCGGCGATCCACGGCACGGCGCTCGGCGGCGGGCTCGAGACCGCGCTCGGCGCGCATTACCGGGTCGCCGTGCCGTCCGCGAAGGTCGGCCTTCCCGAGGTGAAGCTCGGCCTCATCCCCGGCGCGGGCGGCACCCAGCGCCTGCCGCGCGTCGTCGGCGCGAAGCGCGCGCTCGAGATGATCACGTCCGGCGAGCAGGTCCCCGCGCGGGCCGCGCAGGAGAGCGGCCTGATCGACGCGATCGTGGAGGAGGGCAAGCTCCGCGAGGGCGCCGTCGCCTTCGCCCGCACGGTGGTCGCCGAGGCGCGGCCGCTCCGCAAGGTCCGCGACCTCACGGACAAGATCGAGGCCGCGAAGGCCGAGCCCGGCCTCTTCGACGCGTTCCGGCAGGCGAACGCGCGCAAGTTCCGCGGCTTCGAGGCGCCGGAGGGCTGCATCAAGGCGATCGAGGCGGCCATGACCCTGCCCTTCGACGAGGGCCTGCGGGCCGAGCGGGCGATCTTCGAGCCCCTGATGGCGGGCACGCAGTCCAAGGCGCAGCGCTACGTCTTCTTCGCCGAGCGGGAGGCCCGCAAGGTGCCCGACCTGCCGGATTCCACCCCCACGCTGCCCGTCGAGTCGGTCGGCATCGTCGGGGCGGGAACCATGGGCGGCGGCATCGCCATGAACTTCCTGAACGCCGGCATCCCGGTCACGATCGTCGAGGCCAAGAAGGAGAACCTCGAGCGCGGCCTCGCCACCATCCGCAAGAACTACGAGGCGACGGCCGCCAAGGGCCGGCTGAAGCCGGCCGACGTCGAGACCCGGATGAACCTCCTCACGGGATCGCTCGAGATGGCCGATCTCGGCCGGCAGGACCTCGTCATCGAGGCGATCTTCGAGAACATGGAGCTGAAGAAGGAGACCTTCGCCAAGCTCGACCAGGTCGCCAAGCCGGGCGCCATCCTGGCCTCCAACACGTCCTACCTGAACGTCGACGAGATCGCGGCCGCGACCGGGCGGCCGGAGAGCGTGATCGGCATGCACTTCTTCTCGCCCGCGAACGTCATGCGGCTGCTCGAGGTGGTGCGGGCCGAGAAGGCCTCCAAGGAGGTGGTCGCGACCGCCATGAAGCTCGGCCCGAAGATCGGCAAGCTCGCCGTGCTCGTCGGCGTCTGCCACGGCTTCGTCGGCAACCGCATGCTGGCCGAGCGCCAGCGCGAGGCGAACCGCCTCGTCGAGGAAGGCGCCATGCCGTGGGACGTCGACCGCGTGCTCTACGAGTTCGGCCTGCCCATGGGCCCGTTCGCGATGAGCGATCTCGCGGGGCTCGACATCGGCTGGTCGCGCGAGACCTCGAAGGGCGAGACGCTGCGCGAGAAGCTCTGCGAGATGGATCGCCGCGGCCAGAAGACGGGCGCCGGCTTCTACGATTACGACGCGTCGCGGACGGCGAAGCCGTCGGAGCTCGTGGAGCGCCTGGTCCTCGACCATTCCAAGGCCAAGGGCATCGAGCGCCGCGCCTTCACGGACGAGCAGATCCTGGAGCGCCTGATCTTCCCGATGATCAACGAGGGCGCGAAGATCCTGGAGGAGGGCAAGGCGCTCCGCGCGTCCGACATCGATATGGTCTGGATCACGGGCTACGGCTGGCCCGTCTATCGCGGCGGCCCGATGTTCTACGCGGACACGGTCGGCGCCAGGACCGTCCTCGCCCGCATGGAGGAATGGGAGAGCGAGATCGGCCCCGAGTTCAAGCCGTCCGAGCTGCTGCGCCGCAAGGCCGCCTCCGGCGAGCAGTTCACGGGCGCCGCCTGAGCGCTCGTCGGCCCGGCCCCGACCTCGTCCTGCCGAGGAGGCCGGCGGAGCCGGCCGTCCCGCAGCCCGCACGACGGTCTCGCGCGGGTCGCTCCTCGGCGTGACGAAGCGGTCGCGTCCGTCTGGCCGACGACGCGCCGCCTCTCTCAGGCGAGCAGCTTCGCCATCACGCGGCTGTCGACGTTGCCGCCCGACACGATGATGCCGACGCGGCGCCCCCGGGCGGGAACGAGGTCCTCGAAGACGGCGGCGGAGGAGAGGCAGCCGGTCGGTTCGGCCACGATCTTGAGGCGTTCGGCGAGGTAGCGCATCGCCTCGACCAGCGCCGCGTCCGACACCGTGACGATGTCGTGGACAAGGCGCCGGATGATCGGAAAGGTGCGCTGCCCGAGATGGGGCGTCAGCGCGCCGTCCGCGATCGAGACCGGGACGGGGATCGAGACGATCCGACCCTCCCGGAACGAGCGCTGCCCGTCGTTGCCGGCCTCCGGCTCGACGCCGACGACGCGGCAGCCGGGCGACAGCGCGTCGGCGGCGAGCGCCGAGCCCGCGAGGAGGCCGCCGCCGCCCAGGCAGACGACGAGATCGTCGAGCGGCCCGACCTCCTCGAAGAGCTCCTTCGCGGCCGTTCCCTGGCCGGCGATGACGTCCTCGTGGTCGTAGGGCGGGATCACGGTGAGGCCCTGCTCGGTCGCGAGCCGCCGGCCGATCGCCTCGCGATCCTCCGTGTAGCGGTCGTAGAACACGACCTCGCCGCCATAGGCGCGGGTCGCGGCGACCTTCATGGCCGGCGCGTCCTGGGGCATGACGATGACGGCGCGCACGCCCTCGAGCGTCCCCGCGAGCGCCATCGCCTGGGCGTGGTTGCCCGACGAGAAGGCCACCACGCCGGCCTTCCGCTGCTCCGGAGACAGGGCCGCGACCGCGTTGCAGGCGCCGCGGAACTTGAAGGCGCCGACGCGCTGCAGGTTCTCGCACTTGAAGAAGAGCGAGCCCCCGACGCGCTCGTCCGCGAGGCGGGACGTGAGCACCGGCGTCCGGTGGGCGATGCCCCGGATGCGGTCCGCCGCCGCCTCGACGTCCGCGTAGGTCGGGATGCGGAGGGGCGCCCCCTCGGTCGCCATCACGAATGCCCGAAGAGCGGCGGGCGCTTGGCCAGGAAGGCCGCCATGCCCTCCTTCTGGTCGGCGGTCGCGAACAGCGCCTGGAAGACGCGCCGTTCGAAGCGCACGCCCTCCGACAGGCTCGTCTCCTCCGCCCGGTCCACCGTCTCCTTGATGAGCATCGTCACGGGCAGCGACATGCCGGCGATCGTCTCGGCCACCTTCTCCGTCTCGGCCGTGAACTCGGCCGCCGGGATCACGCGCGAGACGAGGCCTGCGCGCTCCGCCTCCGCCGCGTCCATCATGCGGCCCGTGAGGCAGAGCTCCATGGCCTTGGCGCGGCCCACGAGGCGGGCGAGGCGCTGCGTGCCGCCGATCCCCGGCATGACGCCGAGCTTGATCTCGGGCTGGCCGAACCGCGCGGTCTCGGACGCCAGGATGACGTCGCACATCATGGCGAGCTCGCAGCCGCCGCCCAGCGCGAAGCCCGACACGGCCGCGACGATCGGCTTGCGGCGCCGGGCGATGCGGTCCGCCACGGCGAAGAGGTCGTCCACGTAGGTGCCCGGATAGGTCAGGCCCGCCATCTCGGCGATGTCGGCTCCGGCCGCGAAGGCCTTCTCCGAACCGGTCAGGAGCATGCAGCCGATCGCCGGGTCCGCGTCGAAGGCCGCGACGGCGCGGTCCAGCTCGCCCAGCAGGCGGGAACTCAGCGCGTTCAAGGCCTTCGGCCGGTTCAGCGTGATGCGTCCGACCCGCCCGCCCGTCTCCACAAGGATGTCTTCATACATTCGCGCGCTACCTCCCGAGGAGGCGAGCGCTAACGGCGCGACGGGCGTCCCGCAAGGCCGATGCCAGGACCTTTGACGCTGCGGGCCCTATCGGCTAAATCGGAAAGACCAAGCAAGAAGTATGCCGGGTCGGGCATTCGGGGCTGAGTTCGATGGCGTTATCGCAGCGCATGGAGATGCGTCAGGGCCAGTCCCTGGTCATGACTCCGCAATTGCTGCAGGCGATCAAGCTCCTGCAGCTCTCGCACCTCGATCTCGTGAGCTACGTCGAGGCCGAGCTCGAGCGCAATCCGCTCCTCGAGGCGCCGGACCGGGTCGACGAGCCGTTCGGCCAGGAGGGGGAGCGCCCGGAGAGCGCGGCCGAGATCCGCCTGCGCGAGACGATCGATCCCGGCCGCGGCGAGCTCGACGGGCAGGCGGCCTCGCTCGACAACGTCTACCCGGACGAACCGCTCGGGGCGGTCGCGGCGGACAACCGCATGGAGGCGCTCGCGCCCATGCCGTCCGCCTGGCAGAGCTCGGGCGGCAGCTTCGACGGCGACGACACCGACTTCGTGTCCCGCCTCACGGCCGAGCCGAGCCTGCACGAGCACCTCCTGGCCCAGCTCGACCTCGCGACCGAGCCCGGGGCCGACCGGCTGGTCGGGCGCCACATCGTCGACGCCGTGGACGAGGCCGGCTACCTCTCCGAGCCGCTCGACGCGATCGTGGACCGTCTCGGGATCCCGCCGGAGCAGGCGGAGCGCGTGCTCGCGATCGTGCAGGGCTTCTCGCCGACGGGCGTCGCGGCCCGCAGCCTCGCGGAATGCCTCACCATCCAGCTGCGCGAGCAGAACCGGTTCGACCCCGCCATGGCGGCGCTCGTCGGGCGGCTCGACCTCGTGGCGCGGCGGGACACGGCCGCCCTCCGCCGCATCTGCGGCGTGGACGACGAGGACCTGTCGGAGATGCTGGCGGAGCTGCGCCAGCTCGATCCGAAGCCGGGCCGGGCCTTCGGGAGCGGCCCCGTCCAGGTGCTGGTGCCGGACGTCTTCGTGCGCGCCGCGCCCGACGGCTCGTGGCTGATCGAGCTGAACCCGGACACGATGCCGAAGGTCCTGGTCAACCAGGCCTACCATGCGACGGTCGCCCGGACGGCGCGGAGCGACGCCGACAAGTCGTTCCTCGGGGAATGCCTGCAGAGCGCGAACTGGCTCACGCGCAGCCTCGACCAGCGGGCCAAGACCATCCTCAAGGTCGCGACCGAGATCGTGCGCCAGCAGGACGGCTTCTTCGCCGGCGGCGTCGCCTATCTCCGGCCGCTCAACCTGAAGACGATCGCGGACGCGATCGGCATGCACGAATCGACGGTCTCCCGGGTCACGTCCAACAAGTCGATCGGGACGGCGCGCGGCACCTTCGAGATGAAGTACTTCTTCACCGCCTCGATCCCGAGCGTGATGGGCGTGGAGGCGCATTCCTCCGAGGCCGTCCGCCACCGCATCCGCCAGCTCGTCGAGTCCGAGAAGGCCGACGACGTCCTGTCGGACGACACGCTCGTCAAGAGACTCAAGGTCGAGGGCATCGACATCGCCCGCCGCACCGTCGCCAAGTACCGGGAATCGCTTCGGATTCCGTCCTCGGTGGACAGGCGCCGGGAAAAGCGCTTCAGCGTCCGCTGAGCCGCCGCCCGGTCGTCGCGCGGCGCCGGGAGGGTTCGGTCATGGGCAGCTTCAAGGCGCTCGTCGTCGACAAGGGCGAGGGCGGACAGAGCGTCGGGCTCCGCGACTTCGACGCGGCGGACCTGATGGAGGGCGACGTCGTCGTCCGGGTCTCGCATTCCACCGTCAACTACAAGGACGGGCTCGCCGTCACGGGCAAGGCGCCCGTCATCCGCCGCTTCCCCATGATCCCGGGCATCGACTTCGCCGGCATCGTGGAGACCTCCTCGCATCCCGACTTCGCGGCGGGCGACGCCGTGCTCCTGAACGGCTGGGGCACGGGCGAGACGCATCTCGGCGCCTATGCCGAGCGCACGCGCGTCAAGGGCGACTGGCTCCTGCCGCTGCCCGCCGGCCTGACGGCCGCGCAGGCGATGGCGATCGGGACGGCCGGCTACACGGCCATGCTCTGCCTCCTCGCGCTCGAGCGGCACGGCCTCGCGCCGGCGGCCGGGCCCGCCATCGTGACGGGAGCGGCGGGCGGCGTCGGCTCGGTCGCGATCCAGCTCCTCGCCCGGGCGGGCTGGTCCGTGATCGCGTCGACCGGGCGGCCGGCCGAGGCGGAGTACCTGCGGAGCCTCGGCGCGAGCGAGATCGTGGAGCGCGCCGACCTCGCCGCGCCGGGCAAGCCGCTCGCGAAGGAACGCTGGGCCGCGGCGGTGGATTCGGTCGGCTCGACCACGCTCGCGAACCTGCTGGCCGGGACCCGCTACGGCGGGGCCGTCGCCGCCTGCGGCCTCGCCGGCGGCATGGACCTGCCGGCCTCCGTCGCGCCCTTCATCCTGCGGAACGTCGCTCTCCTCGGCGTCGATTCGGTGATGGCGCCCCGGGCGCTCCGCCACGCGGCCTGGACGCGCCTCGCGCGCGACCTCGATCCCGCGACGCTCGCCTCCATGACGACCACCGTGTCCCTGGCGGACGTGCCGGCCGTCGCCCGCGCCATCCTCGCCGGCGAGATCCGCGGCCGCGTCGTCGTCGAGATCGACGGCTGACGGGAACCTTAGTTTGGAATCGTTATTGACTGGGTAACTGGAACCCTTCTAAAAAGGCTCCAGGCGAGCGGGAGCGTCCCGCCGGACGGAGGTCAACATGACGAGCGGAACGGGTGCGGCCTGCCAGGCTTGCCGCTTCTACGAGGATCACGTGGTGAATGGCGGCGCGAGCCGGACCGATGCCGGCCTGTGCCGCTTCAATCCGCCGGTGACGCAGCCCGACGCGTCGGGACGCGGCCTCTGGCCGGTCGTGACGGCGCAGGATTGGTGCGGTCACTTCGCCTCGGATGCCGCGCCGGCCGAATAGGCCCGCCGCACAGCGTCGGGACGGACCGGAGGGTCGGCGAAAGCCGGCCCTCTCTCGTTTCGGCTCGGGGCGGGGCGCCTCAGCCGGTCCCGATCGCCCAGAGCAGTCCGCGATAGGCCGCGAAGAGGAGCGCCAGCACCCACAGGCCGGACAGGAGCGCGCCGGCCATCAGCACG
>JAEUAC010000172.1 GCA_019695455.1 Methylorubrum extorquens
TCAGGCGGAGGTGGGGATCGGGAGGGTGCGTTCCTGCGCCGCGAAGGCGTCCGCGATCTCGCGGCCGGTCGCGTACCAGACGTCGTCGAACTGGCGCGTGAAGGCGATGAAGCGCTGGAGGATGGCCATCCGCATCGGCCGCCCCGTCACCTGCGGGTGCATGACGAGGACGTAGACGCCTCCCCAGTCGCGGATGGCGCGGAACTCGTCCTGCCAGATGCCCAGCACGTGGTCCGAGCCGAAGATCGGCCGCGGAAAGCGGAGGTGGCTCGTGCCGTAGCTCCAATCGTCGAGCGAGGGATGCTCGGGCAGCTCGACGGGGCCCGGCGAGCCGTCGCGCAGGACGTGCCGGTAGGGATGGATGTCGTCCTTGAAGCAGCTGGTGTAGAGGAGGCCGCGCTGCGTCAGCAGCTCCAGCAGGTAGTGGGTGGCCTCGCTGCCGGGCGGCCGGTAGCCGACGGGCGTCACGCCCAGGCGGCGTCGCATGGCCTCGAGGCCGCGATCCACCTCGTCCAGCACCTGCGCCTCGTTGGCCGGATCCGGCCAGTGATGCACGTAGCCGTGGTGGCCGATCTCGTGCCCGTCCCGCAGGATGGCCTCGGCCTTGCCGGGATGGTTGTCGACCGTCCAGCCCGGCGTGAAGAACGTGCCCTTCAGGCCTTCGTGCCGGAGCAGCTCCAGGATCTTCGGGATCCCGACCTTGGCGCCGTAGCGGCCCTGGCTCAGCGTGGCGAGGCGGCCGGCATTCTCCGGCTCGCGGGCGAGCCAGAGCGATTCCGCGTCGAAGTCGAAGGTCAGGCAGACGGCGCAGCGCTTGCCGTCCGGCCAGGCCATGGCCGTGCTGTCGGATCCACTCGTCTGGATCGCCATGGTCGCTCTCCGTCGTCCGGCATCGGGGAGCGGGGCCGCCGGATGGCCGGCGGCCCCGCTGCTCTTCAGGAGATGGCTTCCAGGTACTGGGTGAGCACGGCGGCGCTGTTGGTCGCGTACCATTCGGGATCCGCGGGAACCTGCATGGCGTAGTTCTCCGGGCTGCCCGGATCGAGGGCGCGCAGGTCAGCCGGGACCAGGGCGGAGGCGGCCGGGTTGACCGGACCGTTGCCGAGCAGCTTGAACAGCTCGACCTGACCGGCCGGATCCTGGGCGGACGCCATGAACTTGAACGCGTCCTTGCCGGCCGGATTGCCCTTGGGCGTGAGCCAGGCGCCGATCCAGGCGCTCGCCTGGTTGTAGTGGAAGTCGACCTTGCCGTTCGATTCGCGCCGCGCGACCAGGGCGCGCGTGTTGAAGACGCTGCCCATCGTCACCTCGCGATCGCGGAAGAGCTGCTGGCTCTCCGCCCCGGTGGCCCAGAAGATCACGTCCTTCTTGATCGAGCGGATCTTGTCGAGCGCGCGCTTGACGTCGAGCGGGTAGAGCTTGTCCGGGGCGACGCCGTCGGCGAGAAGCGCCGTCTCGAGCTGTCCGTCGATGTGCTTGCGCATGGTGCGCTTGCCCGGGAAGTCCTTGAGATTGTAGAAATCGGCCCAGGTCTTGGGCTGCCGTCCGCCGAACGCGTCCGTCTGGTAGGCGAGCACGTTGGCGTAGATGTAGGAGCCGACGCCCCATTCGCCGGCGTGCTCGGGGCGGATCTTGCTCTTGTCGACGATGCCGTAGTCGATCTTCTCGAGCAGGTTCTGCCGGCCGAGTTCGAGGGCCGCGATCAGGTTCCGGTCGACGACGTCCCAGGTCACCTTCCCGCTCTCGACCATGGCCTTCATCTTGGCCGAGTTCGGACCGGCGCCGTCGATCACGGCCTTCAGGGTCGCGGTCTTGTTGTAGGGGTCGGCCCAGGCCTTCGTCATGGCCGTCACGGCGTCGCCGCCGAAGTTGACGACCACGAGCTCGCGGGCCTGCGCGCGGGCCGGCGTCAGCCGGAAGAGCGCGGGCGACACGCCGAGCACGGCGAGCGTCGACAGGAAGGCGCGGCGCCCGACGGTGCGGCCTTCCGTCTTCTGGCGCAGCAGCTCCAGGCAATCGTCCTGGAAGGTCTGGATCCTCGTCTCGTCCATGGTCTTGGTCCCCTCGTGTTCTGTCGTGGCTGGTGGGCGTCCGGCGATCAGGACGGCGACGCCGCGGCGAGGCGAGCCTGCCTGCGGGCGATCACGATCCGGACCAGCATCGCCGCGATCGTGAGGGCGATGAGAAGGGTCGCCACCGCCGCGACCGCCGGATTGATGTTGTCCTGGATGCCGTCCCAGATCTTGCGGGGCAGCGTGTAGACGTTGCGGCTGGTCAGGAAGAGCGTCACCACGAGCTCGTCCCACGACAGCGCGAAGGCGAAGACCGAGCCGGCGAGCATGCCCGGCCGGGCGGCCGGGATGATCACCTTCCAGAGGGCCTGCGGGGCCGTCGCGCCGAGGCTGCGGGCCGCCTGTTCCAGGCGCAGATCGACGTTCGCCAGCGCCGCCGAGACGCTGATCACCACGTAGGGCGTGCCCTTCATGGCGTGCGCCAGGATGAGGCCGAGATAGGTGTCGAGGAGCCCGAACTGCGCCCAGACGCGGTAGAAGCCGAGCGCGTGCACGATGGACGGCACCATCATGGGGGCGAGCATGATCATGCGCACCCCCTCCGACAGGCGGCTCGAGATGCGCCAGCAAGCGAGCGCCGTCATGGTGCCGAGCACGACCGAGAGCAGGGTCGATCCGGCCGCGACGACGGCGCTGTCGCGGAGGCTGAGGATCCAGGTCCGGTCCTCGAGGAGCGTCTGGTAGTGGCGCAGCGACAGCTCGCCGTCCGGGAGGGAGAGGTAGCGCTGCGGCGTCAGCGAGACCGGCAGGACGACCGCGAAGGGCAGCGTCAGGAACAGGATCGCCATCCAGGCGACGAAGACGGTGACCCGGAAGGGGCGCGACGGAGCGAGATCCATCACCGCACCCCGAACACGCGGCGGAGATCGACGAAGAGGCTCATGGCGGCCAGGATCGCGAAGATCGAGAGCAGGAGCGTCGTCGCCAGCATGGAGCCGACGCCCCAGTTCAGCGTGTCGTTGATCTGCACGGCGATGTACTCGGAGATCATGATGGTGCGGCCGCCGCCGAGCAGGGCCGGCGTCACGTAGAAGCCGAGCGAGAAGATGAAGGTCAGGATGCCGGCGCTGATGAGCCCGGGCGTGCTCATGGGCAGGTAGACCTTCAGGAAGGCGTGGACCGGGCCGGCCCCGAGCCCCCGGGCCGCCGGCACGAGACGCGGATCGATGCCCTTCATGTTCGCGTAGAGCGGCAGGGCCGCGTACGGGATCATGTAGTGGACCATGCCGAGCACGACGCCGAACTCGTTGCGGATCAGCGTCAGCGGCTGGTCGATCAGGCCCGCGCCCATGAGCCACGTGTTGACGATCCCCCGGCTCTGCAGGAGCGTCAGCCAGGCGAAGGCCCGGATCAGGACCGACAGCCAGAACGACAGCAGCACGAAGAACAGCAGCGCCTCGCCGCGCCATCCCCGCAGGTGCAGGGCCGCGTAGGCGACCGCGTAGCCGATCAGGAGCGCGAGGGCCGTCGTCAGCACGCAGATGCGCAGGGTGGTCCAGAGCACGCGCTGGATCGCGCTGCTCGAGACGAGCTGTTCGAAATTGCCGAAGCCGGGGCTCGGCACCGTCACGGACAGCCAGAGCACGCGCGACAGCGGGAAGAGGTAGAGGGCGGCGAGCAGCACGAGCGGCGCGAACAGGAGCACCCAGTAGACGCGCCGCGTCTGCCCATCCATGTCACCGGTCATCGTGCAGGACCACGGATGCGTCGGCATCCCACGACAGCCAGACCTTGTCGCCCCGCGTGGGCTGCGGGCCGGCGGCGTCCGACGGGACCACGGCCTGCATGGGGCCGAGCGGCGTGGTCAGGCGGACATGGTGGTCGGCGCCCTCGAAGGTGACGAGCGCGATCTCGGCCGGCGTGCGGTTGGTCGCGCCGCCCGGCTCGTCCCTCGCGAGCCGCAGCTTCTCCGGCCGCAGCCCGACGAGGATCGCGTCCCCGGGCCGGACGGGCGGACCGTCGGACGGGCCCGCCTGACGGAGAGGGATGCCGCCCGCCTCGTAGGAGATGGCGGTCCCCGCCGAGGCCGTGACGATCCCCTCGACGAAGTTGGCGCGCCCGAGGAAATCGGCGACGAAGCGGGTGCGCGGCCGGTCGTAGAGGGCGCGGGGCGCCCCGCTCTGGACGATGCGGCCGTGGTTCACGATCACGATCTCGTCCGACATCGAGAGCGCCTCCTCCTGGTCGTGCGTGACGAACACGAAGGTGGTCCCGAGCCGCGCATGCAGGTCGCGCAGCTCCTCCTGCAGGCCGGCGCGGAGGTTCTTGTCGAGCGCGCTCAGCGACTCGTCGAGCAGCAGGACCTTCGGGTTGAAGATCAGCGCCCGCGCGAGCGCGACGCGCTGCTGCTGGCCGCCCGAGAGTTCGCGCGGATAGCGACCCCCGAGCTGCGGCAGGTGGACGGTGTCGAGCATGCGCCGGACCTCCTGCTCGATCCGGGCGCGCGGCATCTTCCGCAGCTTCAGCGGAAAGGCCAGGTTCTCGGCGACCGTGAGGTGCGGGAACAGGGCGTAGCCCTGGAAGACCATGCCGAATTCGCGGCGCTCCGGCGGGTCGTCCGTGATGTCGCGACCGCTCACGACGATGCGGCCCGTGGTCGGACGGACGAAGCCCGCGATCATCATGAGGAGCGTCGTCTTGCCGGAGCCCGAGGGCCCGAGAAGCGTCACGAAGCGGCCGGCCGGGATCTCGAGGGAGACGTCGTCGGTCGCCAGATGGCCGCCGTAGCGCTTCGTCAGATGGTCGAGCCTGATGGATTCGGACATGCCGGCGACTACCTGGACGACCGGAGGTGCCGGCGCCGGCGGGCGCGCGGGCAGGGCGGAAGGCGCGGTCCCATCATCGTCCGCCTCGGCCGGTGCGGGACGCCATGTAGCGGTCGATGACGGACACCATGCGGTCGCGCGTCATGGGGTCGTTGTGGCCGCCGAAGACGTCGCGGACCGGCAGCCGCTTGAGGCGTTCCATCGTGGGCAGGTAGGCGGACAGGCTCGCTCCCGGCCCGGTATCGACGATCACGCCGTCGTAGAGCGCGTCCCCCGTGACGAGGGTGCCGTCGCTCGCGTCCCAGAGCCCGATGCTGCCCGGGGAATGGCCGGGCAGGTGCAGCACGTCGAAGCGGCGGTCGCCGAGGTCCACGACGTCGCCCTCGTCGACGAGCCGCGACGGCTCCACGGCGGCGCGCCCGTATTCCTCCATCGGATACTCGGCGAACGGCACGGCATCGACCATGAAGTCGGAGAGCTCGATCCCCGATCGGCGCAGCGCCTCGATCTGGTCCGGCGAACGGCGGGGGAACCGCAGGCCGCGCGGGCCCGGCCGCCGCAGCGCATCCGCCTCGAGCGGATGGACCAGGATCTCGAGGTCGGCGAGTTCGGCGTGACCGCCGACATGGTCGATATGCGTGTGCGTCGTGAAGACCGTGAGCGGCTTGGCCGAGAGCTCCGCCAGGAGGGGCCTGAGCGGGGCCACGCCCATGCCGCTGTCGACGAGGAGGTTCCGCTCCGAGCCGAGCACGAGGTAGCAGTTCGCCCGCACCATGCGATGGCAGCGCGGTTCCGTGATCCGGTACACGTCCGGCCGGGGCCGGGTCACCGCGAACCAGGATTGCTGAACCGGCATGTCCACGGGGTCAGGCCCCCATCGACGCGGGCGCGCGGCGGGCCGCGACGGACAGCGCGAGCAGGCTGAAGATCGTGAACAGCATCTGGGCCCCGGCCTGCGCCGTGTTGGTGGTCGCGTCGTATTGAGGAGCGACCTCGACCAGATCCCCGCCGACGAAATCGATGCCGCCGAGACCGCGGAGCAGCATCAGGGCCTGCAGGGACGTGAGCCCGCCGACCTCGGGCGTTCCGGTCCCGGGCGCGAAGGCCGGGTCGAGGCTGTCGATGTCGAAGCTCAGATAGGTCGGGCCGTCGCCCACGACCCGGCGCGCCGCGGCGATGACGGCGTCCACGCCCATCCGGGCGAACTCGTCCGCGTGGATCACCGTCATGCCGGAATCGCGGGAGAACTCCCACAGGTATTCGGCCCCGCCGCGGATGCCGATCTGGATCGTCCGTCGCGGGTCCAGCACGCCGTCGAGGACTGCCTGCCGGAACGGCCCGCCGTGATGGAAGCGGGAGCCCTCGTAGGGGCCGCTCGTGTCGCAATGCGCATCGACGTGGACGAGACCGACCGGCCCGTCCCGTCCCACGGCCCGCAGGATCGACTGCGTGATGGAATGGTCGCCGCCGACCGAGAGCGGGACGATCCCGGCCTCGACGACGCTGCGCAGGTGCGCCTCGATGTCGGCGTGGCAGCCGACGAGATCGAACCGGCTGCGGAACGGGACGTCGCCGATGTCGGCGGCCTTCACCATCGTGGTCGGCGCGATGCCCAATCCGTGCTCGTAGGGCCCGATCCGCTCGATTTGCCGCACGGCCCGCGGGCCGAGCCGGCATCCGGCCCGGTTGGTCACGCCGAGGTCCATGGGCACGCCCAGGACGGCGACGTCGAGCGTCGCGAAGGCCTCGGACGCGATCCCGTCCGCGAGATGCGGGAGACCCATGAAGGTCGCGACGTCGGAATACGGCAGCTTGCGCCGATCGCCCTGGAACTGGTCGGCGGCCACCCGCTGGAAGGCGGGATCGTGGATCTCGCTTCCCGCGGCCGTGCCGTATTTCGCCCGCAGGCGCTCCAGATCCGTCGAGCCGCTCACCAGATCGCTCCCACCGAACCGGACGGATGCCCGGGAGACCCGACGGAGCATGGCATATCGCTTGCTCCGGCCTCTCTTCGATGTTTGCCTTGCAGATCGGCCTTGGCGAGCGCCGTCTTGGAAACCGACGTTGAACGAGGGAGCAACTTGAGCACGCCCACCGGCGCCACCCCGGTCACGGATTTCGACCTGAAGTTGCTTCGCGTCTTCAAGGCCATCGTCGAGGAGGGCGGGCTCAAGGCCGCCCAGTCCGCGCTCGACGTCAGCCTGCCGACGATCAGCAAGCAACTCTCCGATCTCGAGGCGCGCTTCGGCGTGCGCCTGTGCCAGCGCGGCGCGCGCCAGTTCGAGCTCACGGCGCCGGGCGAGATCATCTACAAGGCGGCCGTGGACCTGTTCGCCGGGATCGAACGCTTCCAGCGCGAGACGGATCAGGTTCGGCGCGGACAGCGGGGCGAGCTCCGCATCGGGATCATGGACAACACGATCTCCGATCCGAACTGCCCGCTGGTCGGCGCCTTGCAGACCCTCCAGGGCTCCGACCTCCAGCTCCGGCTCGCCGTGCTCGATCCCGACAGCGTGCAGCAGCGGGTCGCCGACGGGCGGCTCGATGTCGGCCTGGTGCCGCTCTACAGGCGATGGCCAGGCCTCGACTACCGGACGTTGTACGCGGAGCGGATGCACCTCTATTGCGGCTCCAGCCACGCGCTGTTCGCCCGCGAGGCGGAACCCGACGAGCTGGAACTCGCGACCTACGCCTTCGTCGAGCACGGCTACGTCGACGGCCAGTCGCTGGCGGGATTCTCGGCGCCCGCCAAGACCGGCGCGACGGCCTGGCAGGTCGAGGCCGTCGCGATCCTCCTCATGACGGGGAGCTTCCTCGGCTACCTCCCCCGACATTACGCGGCACCGCTGGAGCGCGAGGGGCGGCTCCGGCGTCTGCTCGGGGCCAAGAGCGGCTATCAGTCGAGCGTGGCGGCCGTGTTCAAGTCGGGGCAGCAGCAATCCCGCCTGCTGAAGCGCCTCCTGACCGCGCTCGAGAACGCGTGCACGTGCGACGTCGTCGAAGACCCGAGACCCCTCCCGGTCGTCGCGATCGACCTGGCGCCGTAGCCCCCGCGCGGGTCGGCCCGACGGCAACCCTCCCCAACGGCAGGGCGGCCGACGCCCTCACGCCTGCCCGGCCGTGCTAATGACGCACCAACGGGAGCCTTGGGGAGGAGCTTCGCCGATGATCACGAGACGGACGTTCGCAACCGGTCTGGGAGCAGGCTTGGTGCTGCCGCGCGGCGCCGACGCGCAGGCGTTTCCGAGCCGGCCCATCAAGTTCCTGGTGCCGTTCGGAGCGGGAAGCGCCACCGACGCCGTCGCGCGTCTGATCGGCGAACGCGTGTCGGCGGAGCTCAGGCAGCCGGTCATCGTCGAGAACCAGGCGGGCGCGAGCGGCGTCATCGCCGCCCAGAACGCCGCCCGTGCGGCTCCCGACGGCTACACGCTGCTCATCACCACCAACACGACGCACGGCGCCAACCAGAGCCTGCTCAAGACCGTGCCCTACGACGCGCTCAACGACTTCACGCCTCTGTCGCGGTTGGGCTACAATCCGCTCATCCTGATCGTGAACCCGTCGGTTCCTGCGACGACGGTCGCCGAGCTCGTGGCCTACGGCAAGGCGCATCCCGGCAAGCTGACCTTCGGGTCGGGCTCGAGTTCCTCGCGGGTCTGCGGCGAGCTCTTGAAGATGCGCACCGGCCTCGATGCCACGCACGTGCCGTATCGGAGCATCCCTCCGGCCGTCGTGGACGTGATCAGCGGCCAGATCTCCTTCACCTTCGCGGATCCTCAGAGCGGTGCGCCGCAGATCGAGGCCGGCAAGGTCCGGGGATTGGCCGTGTCCAGCACCTTCCGGGTCGGTCTCGTTCCCAAACTTCCCACGATGATCGAGGCGGGAGTGCCCGACTACGACATCGTCGCCTATTTCGCGGCCTTCGGCCCTGCGAACATGCCGGCCTCCGTCGCCGATCGGCTCGCGAAGGTCATCTCGGGCGCCGCCAGGGACCCCGAGATCGTCGCCAAGCTCGCGACGCTCGGGACGGAAGCGTCCGCCTCGACGCCGGACGAACTCCGCGCGCAGGTGGCCGCGGAGATCACGAAGTGGGCGGCGATCGTGAAGAGCGCCGGCATCGAGCCGCAGTGACGGACGTCAGCTCCCACCCGCGACGTCGATGAGCGTGCCGGTCACGAAGGAGGCCTTGTCCGAGAGCAGCCACAGCACGGCCTCGGCGGTCTCCGCGGGCAGTCCGGCTCGCCCCATCGGGATGGATGCCACGATCCGCCTGGCCCGCTCCTCCGTCCCGCCGTACCCATCGTGGATGCCGGTCGCCGTGAAGGCCGGCACGACGCCGTTCACCCGGACGCCTTCGGTGGCGACCTCCTTGGCGAGCCCCAGCGTGAACGTGTTGATGGCGCCCTTCGTGGCCGCGTAGTGCACGCGCCGGTCCCGCCCGCCACTGCGTCCCGAGAGGGAGGACACGTTCACGATCGCGCCGCCCGGGCCGCCGTGACGGCGCGACATGCGGCGGACCGCCTCCCTCGCGCAGACGAAGTAGCTCGTCACGTTGACGGACCAGAGGCGGTTCAGATCTTCCGCCCGGACCTCGTCGACCCGACCTTCCCACCCGATCTGCCCGGCATTGTTGACGAGGGCACGAAGGAGGCCAAGAGCGTCGGCCTTCCTGAAG
>JAEUAC010000184.1 GCA_019695455.1 Methylorubrum extorquens
CCGAGCGCTGGGCGAGCGCCCGCACCTCGGAGGCGACCACGGCGAAGCCCTTGCCGGCCTCCCCGGCCCGCGCCGCCTCGACGCCCGCGTTCAGCGCCAGCAGGTTCGTCTGGAAGGCGATCTCGTCCATCATCTCGGTGATGTTGCCGATCTCCCGGGACGAACGCTCGATCTCGCCCATGGTGGCGATGGCCTTGCGCACCACGATCTCGGATTGCTCCGCATAGCCGCGGGAGCGGTCGACGAGGTGTCCGGCCTCCTCGGCCCGCTTGGCGGTCGCCTTCACGGTCGACGTGATCTGCTCGACGGCCGCCGCGGTCTCCTCGACGGAGGCGGCCTGCTGCTCGGTGCGACGGGAGAGGTCGTTGGCCGCGTTGCTGATCTCCAGCGCCGCCGCATCGATCGAGTCGGCGTTCTCGCCCACCGCCTGCAGGGCGTGCCGGAGGGTCGCGACCGAGCCGTTCAGGTCGTCGCGCAGCGCGTGGTAGGCGTCCGGCAGGTAGCCGACCACCTGGGACGTCAGGTCCTGCGCGGCGATGCCGGCGATGGCCTTGCCGAAGCTGTCGGAGACCATCTTCTGCTCGCTGGCGATGGCGTCCGCCTGGGCCACCTGCTTCGCCTTCTCGGCCTCCTCCAGGTAGACGGAGATCGCGAGCTCGATGTCGAGCAGCACGGCCTTCGCGAGGCTGCCGAGCGATCGGCCGAACGCGGCGGGCGTCATGGCCGGCGACTTGGAGAACCAGCCGCCCGACGGGAAGTTCTCGGCGACGGCGGCGTTGATGAGGTGATCGAGGACGATCGCGTAGCCGCCGATGTACCAGCGGGGCTCCAGCCCGATGCGCGCGTGCACGGTGCCGATCGTCTTCACCTTGTTCACGTAGTCGGCCGAGAAGTCGCCGTTGGCGATGTTGACCCAGTGGCCGGTCTGCGCGCCCTTGGCGGCCGCCATGTGCTCCTCCGAGCGGAAGAACGCCCGCGTCTCCGGCGTCTTGCGGACCTGCGCGTAGAATCGGTCGAGCGCGATCGGCAATTCCCTGTCGATCATGGTCTTGACGGTGCGGATGGCCGCGCAGCTCTCTGTGGACATCCCCATGAAGTCCAATCGACCTGCAATGATCTGCGCCGTATCGAGCGACGATCTGGACGCATGCACTGACGTAGAGTGACTGGTTTTCGCGTTCGACATCTTGATCTCCTGACGTCGTCCAGAACGGTTCATGCCTACGGACGGCCTCGACCAGCCGCCACGACGTCGCCGAATCACGAATGATGCCGACTTCGTGCGCTCATTTGTCCAAATTGTACTTAACGAAGTATGCACGGTCGCCTGGCATGCGCCTCGCCTGCGCGGGAGGGGCGCGGCCGGACGTCCGGCGGGGACGGCGGCCCTGCGTCGACCGATCCGATCGGGTCCGCTAAGCGTCCGCACCGCCCTCCGGTGCAGGATGCCCATGACCAGCCGCCGCCACGCCCTCGCCCTCCTGGCCGCCGCGGCCGCGCCGTCCGGCCTCGCGGCTCCCGCGCGCGCGCAGGCCTGGCCGTCGCGGCCGATCCGCTTCGTCGTGCCCTACGCGGCCGGCGGGACGACGGACATCGTCGCCCGGCTCGTCGGCGAGGAGGCGAAGGCGCGGCTCGGCCAGCCCGTCGTCATCGAGAACCGGGGCGGGGCCGGCGGCAACATCGGCATGGACGCCGTCGCGAAGGCCGCGCCCGACGGCTACACGATCGGCTTCGGGGCGATCTCGACCAACGCGCTGAACCCGCACGTCTACGCCACGATGCCGTTCGATCCGCGCCGGGACTTCACGGCGATCAGCCTGCTCGGCACCTCGACCATCGTGCTCGAGGTCGGCCCGGCCCTGCCCGTGCGCAGCGTCGCCGACCTGGTGGCGCACGCGAAGGCCAACCCCGAGCTGCGCTACGCGACGGCCGGGGCCGGCACCTCCATGCACCTCGCGGCCGTCCTCTTCGCCAGGGCGACCGGCACGAGCCTCGTCCACGTGCCCTACCGGGGCAGCGCGCCCGCCATCAACGACCTCGTCGGCGGGCACCTGCCGGCCATGTTCGACAACCTGCCGGCCTCCTTTCCGCAGATCGAGGCCGGCAAGCTGACGGCCCTCGCGGTCGCGAGCCGCCGGCGGGCGCCCGCCCTCCCCGACGTGCCGACCCTCGCGGAGGCCGGCTACCCGGAGGCGACGATCGAGCCCTGGTTCGGGATCTACGGCCCGGCCGGCCTCCCGGCCGAGATCGTGGCCCAGCTCAACGCCGCCTTCACGGCCGCCCTCGCCAAACCCGAGATCGCGACGAAGCTCGCGACCGTCGGCTTCACGGCCGAGGGCTCGACGCCCGACGCGCTCGACGCGCTGAGCCGCCGCGAATACGACCGGTTCGGCGCCGTGGCGCGCGAGGCGGGCATCAAGCTGGACTAGGGGCGCCGGAGCGTCCGCCCTCCGGCCGGTGCGGCGCCGCTCCCCTCGAACGAAGACGGCCGGACTTTCGCCCGGCCGTCCCGTCGTCCTGTGATCCCGGGATCCTGCGATCCCGGTCTCGTTGCTACTCGGCGGCCTGCAGCCGGGGCTGGGCCTCGAGCTTGCCGTCCGTGTAGGTCGGGCCCTGCCGGTTCCGGCCGGGGGCCGGCTTGCCGGGCAGCGGCGGCAGCGCCTTGGCCGCCTCGAGATCGATCCCGGCGCCCTCGGCGACGCGGCGGCCGTAATCCTCGTCGCAATGCCAGAAGTGCCAGACCATGCGGAGCGCGAGCGCCTCGGGGCAGGCCTTCATGTCGTTGGACAGGTTGGCGATCAGGTCGTCGCGCTCCCAATCCTGGAAGGAGCGATAGCGCTCGCCGGCCTGGGTGTAGTCGTCGGCCACGCGGGTCGGCTGGTAGCGGCCGAGATGGCCCTCCACGACCTGATGGTACTCCTTGGCGGGCTTCGGCGCCTCGGCGAGCGAGCGCCCGAGATAGCTCGGCTCGTAGTTGACGTGCTTCTCGGCCTCGGGATGGTCGACGTAGAACGTCATCTGCCCGTCCCGCTGGTTGGTGCGGGTCGCGACGCCCGGCGCGGGCGCGTTGATCGGCAGCTGCAGGTAGTTCGCGCCGACGCGGTAGCGCTGCGTGTCCGAGTAGGACAGCGTGCGCCCCTGCAGCATCTTGTCGTCCGAGAAGTCGATGCCGTCCACGAGCACGCCCGTGCCGAACGCCGATTGCTCGACCTCGGCGAAGAAGTTGTCCGGCACGCGGTCCAGCACCATCCGGCCGCAGGGCAGGAGCGGGAACTGGTCCACGGGCCAGAGCTTCGTGTCGTCGAGCGGATCGAAGGACAGGTGGTCGTTCGGGCCGTCGGGCATGATCTGCACGCAGAACTCCCACTCGGGGAAGTCGCCCTTGCGGATGGTGTCGTAGAGGTCGCGCGTCGCGTGGCCGACGTCGCGTCCCTGGATCTCGGCCGCCTGCGCCGACGTCAGGTTGCGGACGCCCTGCTTCGGCTCCCAGTGGAACTTGCACAGATGCGCCACGCCCTCGTCGTTGACGAGCTTGTAGGTGTTGACGCCCGAGCCCTCCATCTCGCGATAGTTCGCCGGGATGCCCCAGGGCGACTTCAGGTGCGTCACCATGTGGAGCGATTCCGGGTGCGCGGCGATGAAGTCGAAGAAGCGCCAGGGCTCCTGGCGGTTGGTCACCGGATCCGGCTTGAAGGCGTGGATCATGTCCGGGAACTTGATCGCGTCGCGGATGAAGAAGACCTTGAGGTTGTTGCCGACGAGGTCCCAATTGCCCTCGACCGTCTTGAACTTGACGGCGAAGCCGCGCGGGTCGCGCTCGGTCTCGGGGCTCTCCTTGGCACCGGCGACGGTGGAGAAGCGCACGAACATCGGCGTCCTCACGCCCGTCTGCGTCAGCACCTTGGCGCGGGTGTACGTGGCGGCCGGCTCGCCGCCGATCGTGCCGTAGGCCTCGAAGAAGCCGTGGGCGCCCGCGCCGCGCGCGTGGACGACGCGCTCGGGGATCCGCTCGCGGTCGAAATGGGTGATCTTCTCGATGAACTGATAGTTCTCGAGCGTCGCCGGGCCGCGCTCGCCGACCGTGCGGGTCGCCTGGTTGTCGCGGACGGGGTGACCCTGTCGGGTCGTCAGAATCTCGGCCATGCGCCGTCTCCTCCAGTCTGGGGTTGGTCCAATTCGCAGACCGGTATGGCGCCGCCGTGACGAGAAGGCCAATGCATCGTTCGACCGATTGCCATAGGCTCGGCCTATGAATGTCGGCGCCCTCTCCCTCCGCGACCTCGAATACGTCGTGGCGGTCGCCGGAGAGCGTCACTTCGGGCGGGCGGCCGAGCGCTGCAACGTGAGCCAGCCCGCCCTGTCGGCCCAGATCCGCAAGCTCGAGGAGAATCTCGGCCTGGTCCTGTTCGAGCGCACGAGCCGCCGCGTCATCCCGACCCTCGACGGCGAGGCGCTGCTGCGCGAGGCGCGCGTCGTGCTCGGGGCGGCGCAGCGCTTCCTCGACATCGCGGCCGAGCGCCAGGGCGGCCTCGCGGCGGAGCGGCTGGCGCTCGGCGCCATCCAGACGCTCGGTCCCTACCTGTTCCCCCGCATCCTGCGACGGCTGCGCGACGCCTTCCCGCGCCTCGCCCTGACGCTGACCGAGAGCCGCACGGCGGACCTCCTGGACGACCTCCGCGAGGGCCGGCTCGACGCGGCCCTCCTCTCGCCGCCCCTCGACGAGACCGGCCTCACGCTCCTGCCGCTCTTCGTCGAGCCCTTCATCCTGTGCTGCCCCGCCGACCACGCGCTGGCGGGCGCGAAGCGCGTGCGCGCCGCCGATCTCGCGGGGCCGGGCCTCCTCCTCCTCGACGAGGGCAATTGCCTGCGCGACCAGGCGGTCGCCGCCTGCGCGGCCGCCCCGAACGCGAGCCGCCACGCGACCTCGCTCGAGACGCTGCGCTCCATGGTGGCGGCCGGCCAGGGCTACACGCTGCTGCCCCGCCTCGCGGCCGGGGACGGGCGCGACGACGGCGCCCTCGTCACCTGCCGGCCCTTCGGCGAGAACGGCCCCGGCCGCACCATCGCCCTCGCCTGGCGGGCCAGCGACCCCCGCGGCGACCGGCTGGCGGCGCTGGCGCGGTTCTTCCGCGACGCCGCCCCGGAGGGCGTGACGGCCGCGGCGTGACGGCCGCCGGATCCGGGCCGCCGCCCCGGAGGCGCTACAGCCAGCGTTTCCAGCGAAAGAAGAAGTACGGCATCACGGCCGCGATCACCATCAGGACCAGCGCCAGCGGATAGCCGACCGTGCTCTCGAGCTCCGGCATGTGCTTGAAGTTCATGCCGTAGATCGACGCGATCAGCGTCGGCGGCATGAACACCACGGCCATGACCGAGAACAGCTTGATGATGTTGTTCTGCTCGAGGTTGACGAGGCCCAGCGTCGCGTCGAGCAGGAACTGGATCTTGTTGTTCTGGAAGGAGGCGTGCTCCTCCAGGGATTGCAGGTCGCGGAGCGTGGTCCGCATCTGGTCGCGGGCCTCCTTCGAGCCCTTGGCGGCCCGGAGCGAGGCGGTGAGGAACAGCATCGTGCGCTCGATCGAGACGAGGCTCTCCCGCTGCTTGGAGATCAGGTCGCCCCAATGGCCGAGCGCCCGCAGGGTCGCCTGGTACTCGGCGTTGCGCGTGCCGGGATCGACCTTGGAGGCGAAGACCGCGCGCGACAGCGCGTCGATGCGCTCGCTCGCCATCTGGAGGACGTCGGCCGCCCGGTCCATCACGGTCTCGATCAGGCCCGCCATCACCTCCTCGCCGTTGCGGCCGCAGGCGAAGGGGCGCGTCGTCTTCTGGGCGAACATCGCGAAGGCCTTCGGCTGGTCGTAGCGCACCGTGATCAGCACCGCGTCCTTCAGGATGAAGGTGACGCCGGCGAGCGACGGGTCGTCCTCGTCGGCCCGCACGAGCAGGCGCGCCGTGAGGTAGCGCGCGCCGTGCTCGGCGTAGATCAGCTCGGACGGCTCGATGTCCTGCTGGTCCTCGCGGGTCGGCACCTCGATGCCGAGGTAGCGCTCGACCTTCCGGTCCTCGGCCGGCGTCGGCGAGACGAGGTCGATCCAGAGCGCGTCCGCCGGCACGGCGTCGTCCGGGCCGAGGACGGTCTTGTCGAGCGTGCCGTTGCCGGGGGCCGCGTCCGGCAGGTGGTAGACGATGATCATCGGGCGCTCAGGAGGCGAGCGCGAGCGGGGCGTCCGCCCCGAAGCCTCCGCCCTGGCTGGCGCTCTCCTCGAGCCCGCCCGCCGCGGTCGCGAGGTTCTCGGCGAAGAAGCGGCAGAGCGCGATGCGGCCCGGCTGGGCGGGATCGTTGTCGCCGGCCGCGATGGCGGCCCGCGCCGCGAGGGCGATCGCGGCGAGCGAGGCGCCGCCGCGGGCGAGGCCGAACAGCCGGAGATAGGGCGTGGCGCCCTCGAGCGCGGCCGCCTGGTCGCCCGCCTTGAGGGCGCGCAGCATGGCGGAGGTCGCCCGGTCGAGGCTCTCGATCGCGTCCCGGAGCCGCGGCACGGTCGCGCCGAACCCCTCCCCGCCGGCCTGGGCGGCGGCGGCCACGACGGCCCGCATGGCGGCGATCTCGGCCCGCACGACCGCGCCGCCCGACAGCGGCAGCTTGCGGGTCACGAGGTCGATGGCCTGGATGCCGTTCGTGCCCTCGTAGATCGCCAGGATGCGGGCGTCGCGCAGGTGCTGGGCCGCGCCCGTCTCCTCGACGAACCCCATGCCGCCATGCACCTGAACCCCCATGGACGCGACCTCGATGCCGATGTCGGTCGAGAAGGCCTTCGCGACGGGCGTCAGGAGCGCGGCCCGCTCCGCCGCCGCCTTGCGGGCGGCGGGATCGGGATCGAGCCGCGCCCGGTCGAGCTCGGCCGCCGTGAGGTAGCAGAGGGCGCGCGAGGCGGCCGTGAAGCCCTTCATGGTGAGGAGCGTGCGCTGCACGTCCGGGTGGTCGAGGATCGGGCTCATGTCGGGACCGGCGGCGTTCGCCGCCCGGCCCTGGCGCCGGTCCCGCGCATAGGCGAGCGCGCCCTGGTAGGCGCGGTCCGCGATGGCGACGCCCTGGAGGCCGACGTTCAGGCGCGCGTTGTTCATCATCGTGAACATGCAGGCGAGGCCGCGGTTCTCCTCGCCGATCAGCCAGCCGGTCGCCCCGCCGCCGTCGCCGTAGACCATGGTGCAGGTGGGGGACGCGTGGATGCCGAGCTTGTGCTCGATCCCGGCGCAGCGGAGGTCGTTGTGCGACCCGTCCGGCAGGATCTTCGGCACGAGGAAGAGCGAGATGCCGCGCGTGCCGGGCGGCGCGTCGGGCAGGCGCGCGAGCACGAGGTGGACGATGTTGTCCGTGAGGTCGTGCTCGCCGTAGGTGATGTAGATCTTGGTGCCCGCGATCCGGTAGGTGCCGTCGCCCGCCCGCTCGGCCCGGGTGCGCAGCGCCGCGAGGTCCGAGCCGGCATGCGGCTCCGTCAGGTTCATGGTGCCGGTCCACTCGCCGGAGACGAGCTTGGCGAGGTAGCGCGCCTTCAGGTCCTCCGCGCCGTGCTTGTCGAGCGCCTCGACGGCGCCGACCGTCAGGAGCGGCCCGAGCGCGAAGCCCATGGAGGCCGCGTTCCACATCTCCGAGCACGGCGCCGCGACCAGCGTCGGCAGCCCCTGGCCGCCGTACTCGACCGGTCCCGGCAGCGCGTTCCAGCCGGCCTCGGCCCAGGCCCGGTAGGCGTCGCGGAAGCCCGGCGGCATCGTCACGCGGCCGTCGGCGAGCGTCGCCCCCTGCGTGTCCCCGATGCGGTTCAGCGGCGCGACCCGCTCCGCCGCGAACTTCGCCGCCTCCTCCAGCACGGCATCCACGAGGTCGCCCGTGAGGTCGCCGTAGAGCCCCGACGCGATCGCCTCGTCCAGGCCCGCGGCATGGCGCATGGTGAAGGCCATGTCGGCCACGGGGGGACGATAGCTCATGGAACGCTCCCGACGGTGTCGTTGACGCGGGCCGGCCGATCCGCTTCGTGCCGCGTGGCGGGAGTGATGTGACGTGACAGGAGCGGCGTCAATCGGCGCGGACGCGGCATGGCGGCCGACGGAGCGGCTCCGGCCGGACGCCGCCGGCATCGCGCGGGCGGGCGCCCTGCTGCGGGCCGGCCGGCTCGTGGCGCTGCCGACGGAGACCGTCTACGGGCTCGGGGCCGACGGCCGGGACGCGGCCGCGGTGGCGTCCCTCTACGCCGCCAAGGAGCGGCCCCGCTTCAACCCGCTGATCGCGCACCTGCCCGATGCCGAGGCGGCGCTCCGGGAAGGCGCGTTCGGCCCCGACGCGCGCCGCCTCGCCGCCGCCTTCTGGCCGGGCGCCCTCACGCTGGTCGTGCCCGCCGCGGCCGGGTCCCGCGTCTGCGATCTCGCCCGGGCCGGCCTCCCGAGCGTCGCCCTGCGCGTGCCCTCGCATCCGGTCGCCCGCGCGATCCTGGCGGCGGCCGGCACGCCCGTCGTCGCTCCCTCGGCCAACCGCAGCGGCCGCATCAGCCCGACCCGGGCCGATCACGTCCTCGCCGATCTCGACGGCCGCATCGACGCCGTCGTGGATGGCGGCCCGACCGCCGTCGGCATCGAATCGACCATCGTCGCGTGCCTGGACGGACGGGTCCGGCTGCTCCGCCCGGGCGGCGTCGCGCGGGACGCGATCGAGGCGGCCCTCGGCCGCGCGCTGGACGGGACCGGACCGGCGGAGGATCCGGCCGCCCCCCTCGCCCCCGGGCTCCTCGCCTCCCATTACGCGCCACGCGCCGCCGTGCGGCTCGACGCGGCCGCCATCCGGCCCGGCGAGGCCGCCCTCCTGTTCGGCGGCCCGCTGCCGGGCGTCGAGGCGGCCGCGCTCGCGCTCGACCTCAGCCCCACGGGCGACCTCGCCGAGGCCGCCCAGGCGCTCTTCGCCCACCTGCACCGCCTGGACGCGAGCGGCGCGGCGACCATCGCGGTCGCCCCCATCCCGCGCCGCGGCCTCGGCGAGGGCATCGCGGACCGGCTGGAGAGGGCCGCCGCGGACCGCCCGTCGTGAGGCGGATCCGGTACACGCGCCGGGCGGCCGCCGCGCTGCTCCGCCATCGCAACCGGGCGCCGCAGCTCATGGCGAAGATCGAAGCCTATGCCGCCGACCCGGCCGCCTTCGCGAACAACGTCAAGGCGCTGCAAGGCATGTTGGGGTTGAGGCTGCGTGTGGGCGAGTTCCGCGTTATCATCGACGCCTCCGACGAGGAGATCGTCGTCCTGGACATCGGGCCGAGAGGGTCCGTCCACGATTGAGGCGAGGATGACGGTCCAATTCATCACGACGCCTGCAGGCGAGGAGCTCGCGATCCTTCCGCGGACGGATTACGAGGACCTCGTGGACGCCCTCGCGGCCCGGGACGCGCGCGACGCCCTCGCGT
Organism: Methylorubrum extorquens; assembly: GCA_019695455.1. GTDB lineage: Bacteria > Pseudomonadota > Alphaproteobacteria > Rhizobiales > Beijerinckiaceae > Enterovirga > Enterovirga extorquens_A. The sequence goes on from JAEUAC010000184.1 coordinate 9,444, forward strand.
CCGGCACCGAGGAACTGCTCGACGGGGACGCCCTGCGGGCGCTTCTCGCGGCCCCGAGCCCGGTCGCGTTCTGGCGGGAGCGCCGCGGCCTCGACCTCCCGCGCTTCGCGACGGCTCTGGACCTCTCGACGAGCGAGGCGGCCGCGCTGGACCGGGGACGGGCCGCGCGCCGCTCGACCATTATCGACGCGCGGCGTCGGTGCTGCGCGTCCCGCTCGACGAGCTGATGCCGGCGGCCTGAGGCACGGCGGCGGGAGCCTCCTCAGCCGAACAGCTTCGTCGCGATCGCGGCGACGTGCTGGCCCTGGTAGCGGGCGCCGTCGAGCTCCACCGCGGAGGGCTGGCGCGAGCCGTCCCCGCCCGCGATGGTCGAGGCGCCGTAGGGCGAGTTCCCCATCACGTCGGACACGCCCATCTGGGCCTGGAAGGAATAGGGCAGGCCCGCGATCACGAAGCCGAGATGCATCAGCACGGGCAGGAACGAGATGATGGTCGATTCCTGGCCGCCATGCTGCGTGGCGCTCGACGTGAAGACGCCGGCGACCTTGCCGTTGAGCGCGCCCCGGGCCCAGAGCCCGCCGGTCGCGTCGATGAAGCTCTTCATCTGGGCCGCCATGTTGCCATAGCGGGTCGGCGTGCCGAACAGGATCGCGTCGTAGTCGGGCAGCTCGTCCACGGTCGCGATCGGGGCGGCCTGGTCGAGCTTGTAATGGGACGTCTCGGCGACCTCGTGCGGCACCGTCTCCGGCACGCGCTTGACGACGGCCTCCGCGCCGGCGGCCCGGGCGCCCTCGGCCACGGCATGCGCCATCTGCTCGATATGGCCGTAGCTCGAGTAGTAGAGGACCAGAACCTTCGCCATCGTCGTCTCCCGATTCGCGCCATCGGGCGCCTCCGGCGGATCTAGGCCCTGGCCGCCCCGCCCGCATCGCCCCCGCCCGCAGGCCGGAGTTTGCACGGGCGCAAGAATGCGCGATGACACGGCATGGCGGGCGAAGGCTTCTCCTGGGACGAGCTGCGGCTCGTGGGCGCGATCGCGGATGCGGAAAGCCTCGCCGGCGCCGCGGACGCGCTCGGCATCAACGGCTCCACCGTGTTCCGGCGCCTCGGCCAGCTGGAGCAGCGCATCGGCCGGCCGCTCTTCGAGCGGCACCGCAGCGGCTACGTCCCGACGCCGGCCGGCGCCGACATGGCCGAGCTCGGCCGCCGCATGGGCGCGGAGGTGGATGCCCTGTCGCGCCGCCTCGCCGGCGCGGCGCCCGAGCCCGCGGGCGAGATCCGGCTGACGACCAACGACGCGCTGGTCGCGTCCTTCCTGGCGCCCGTGCTCGCGGCCTTCCGGCTGCGCCACCCGGCCATCACGCTCGACGTCGTCATGTCGAACGACGCCCTGAACCTCGCCCGGCGGGACGCGGACGTGGCGCTGCGCGCGACCAACCGGCCGCCGGAGACGCTGGTCGGGCGACGGCTCGCGACGGTCGCCTGGGCGGTCTACGGCGCGCGCGCGGCGGGCTGGACGGGCGGCGCCTCGGACCCGCCGCTCGGGGAGGCGAACTGGATCGGCCTCGGCGGCCCGCTGGCGGGGCGGGACCTCGAACGCCTCGGCGACCTCGTCGGCCCGGTGCCGAAGCTCGTCTGCAAGGTCGATTCCGTGCAGCCGCTCTCGGCCCTCGTGGAGGCCGGGATCGGGATCGGCGCGATCCCGTGCTTCCTGGCCGATCCGCGGCCCGGCCTCGTGCGGCTGGCCACGCCGCGCGGCGAGAGCGCCACCGCCCTCTGGCTCCTGACCCATCCCGACCTGCGGCACGCGCCGCGCATCCGCGCCTTCACGGACCACCTCGCGGCCGCCTTCGGCGCCCACCGCGCGCTCCTCGCGGGCGAGCGGCCGGGCATCGCGGCCGCCTCCTGACCGGATCGACCATGCGCCTCCTCCTCATCAACCCGAATACGACGGAGGCGATCACGGAGCTCGTCCTCCGCCACGCCCGCCCGCTCGTCGGGCCGGAGGTCGAGCTCCGCGTGGCGACCGGCCGCTTCGGCGCGCGCTACATCGCCTGCCGGGTGTCGTCGGCCGTCGCCGGGCACGCGGCGCTCGACGCGCTCGCCGCCCATGTCGAGGGCTGCGACGCCGTGCTCCTCGCCTGCTTCGGCGATCCCGGGCTCGCGGCCCTGCAGGAGCTCTCGCCCGTGCCGGTCGTCGGCATGGCGGAGGCCGCCTGCCGCCTTGCGGCGCGGTCCGGCCGCTTCTCGATCGTGACGGGCGGCGTGCGGTGGGAGCCGATGCTGCGCGACTTCGTCGCCTCGCTCGGGCTGGCGGATCGTCTCGCCTCGATCCGGGCGGTCGCGCCGACCGGGGGCGAGATCTCCGAGAACCCCGACCGGGCGATCGCGACGCTGGCCGAGGCCTGCCGGGACGCCGCGTCCCGCGACGGGGCGGAGAGCGTGATCCTCGGCGGCGCGGGGCTCGCCGGCCTCGCGGCCCGGGTCGCGCCGCACGTGCCCGTGCCGGTGATCTGCTCGCTCGAGGCCTCGATCGAGGCCGTGCTCGCCGCCGCCCGGTCCGGCGGGCGCGGGCCCGCTCCGCTGCCGGCCCGCACGATCGGCCTCTCGCCCGCCCTCGCGGCCGCCATGGCGGGGCCCGGCACGGCCTGACTCGGCCCGGTTCTCTTGCTATGGCGTCCGGCATGCGTGGACACGCGACGATGGCCGACGACGAGACCGGCACGCCCTCCGGCGCTCCGGCGGCCGACGCGCGCCGCGAGCGGCCGGGGATCGAGGCCGAGTGCCGTCGGCTGGGCCTGCGCATGACGGGCCCGCGCAAGGTCATCGTCGACGTGCTCGAGCGGGCCGACGACCACCCGGACGCCGTGGAGCTGCACCGGCGCGCCGCCGCGGCCGACCCGCGCATCTCGCTCGCCACCGTCTACCGGACCGTGAAGCTCCTGCAGGACCGCGGCGTCCTGGCGCGCCACGCCTTCGCGGACGGCCGCGCGCGCTACGAGACCGCCGCGCAGAGCCACCACGACCACCTGATCTGCCTCGAGACCGGGCGCGTGATCGAGTTCCAGTCGGACGAGATCGAACGGCTGCAGGAGGAGGTGGCGCGCCGCCTCGGCTATTCCATCGTGAGCCATCGGCTCGAGATCTACGCCCGCCCCCACAAGCGCGGCGGGCGCCGCGGCTGAACCGCCGGGAGGCCGGGACGTCCCTCAGGCCGGGCGCGATCGTCCCCGCCGGGCCCGCAGGGCCGCCGCGAGCCCGAACAGGGCGGCCTGGGCGAGGACGATGCAGGGCCCCGTCGCGCCGTCGAGCCAGAAGCTCGCGAGCGTGCCGATCACGGCCGACAGGGTCGCGGCCCCGACCGAGACCGCGACGACGCGGCCGAAGCGCTTCGCCGCCAGGAGGCCCGTGCAGCCCGGGATGATCATGGCGGCGAGCGCCAGCACGACGCCGACGGCCTGGAGGGCCGCGACCGCCGTCATGGCGACGAGGAGCAGCAGCAGCATCTCGAGCCTGTCCGGACGCAGCCCGACGATCCGCGCCTGGGCGGGATCGAAGCAGACGAGGACGAGGTCCCGGCCGAAGACCACGAGCCCGGCGAGCACGGCGCAGCCGACGGCGACCGCCTGGACGAGATCCTCCGTCTCGACGCCGAGGAGGTTGCCGAAGATGACGTGCATGAAGTGGATGTCGCTCGGCACCTTCGACAGCAGGATCAGGCCGACGGCCGTGAACCCCGTGAAGGCGATGCCGAGCGCCGCGTCCGGCTTCACGCGGGCGCGCCGGTCGATGGCGCCGGCCGCCAGCACGGAGCCCGTCCCGGTCGCGACCGCGCCGAGCGCCATCGGCAGGCCGACGAGATAGGCGCCGATGATGCCCGGCAGGACGGCGTGCGAGACGGCGTCGCCGACGAGGGACCAGCGCTTCAGGACGACGAAGGGCGAGAGCGCCGCGCAGACCGCGCACACGAAGGCGCCGACCCCCATGGCCCGCAGCATGAAGGCGTGGCGGAACGGCTCGATGAGCGCGTCGAGGAGCGGCGTCACGCGGCGGCCTCGCGGCGGCGGCCGGCGAGGAGCCCGTGCTTCGGGGCGAAGAGCCAGCAGACGAGGAACACGGCCGTCTGCAGCAGGACGATGCAGCCGCCGACGGAGGCGTCCAGGAAGAAGCTCGCATAGGCGCCGAGCATGGTCGCGGCGCCGCCGAGGACGGGCGCGATCACGAGCATCCGGCGGAAGGAATCGGTGAGGAGGTAGGCCGTGGCGCCCGGCGTCACCAGCATGGCGACGACGAGGATGGCGCCCACCGCCTGCAGGGCCGAGACGGCCGCGAGCGAGAGCAGCGCGAGGAGCAGGAAGTTCAGCGCCCGGACCCGCAGGCCGATGGTGCGGGCATGCGCCGGATCGAACGAGAGGAGCAGCAGGTCCTTCCAGAAGAGCAGCAGCACGCCGAGGCAGATGCCGCCGGCCGCGTAGACCTGGACCAGGTCCTCGTCGGAGATGCCGAGGAGGTTGCCGAACAGGATGGTCGTGAGCCGGAGATTGCTCGGGTACAGGGAGACGAGGAGCAGCCCGGCCGCCAGGAAGGTCGAGAACACGACGCCGATCGCGGCGTCGCCCTTGAGCGTCGTCGAGCGCTCGACGACCCCGATGCCGACCACGGCGAGCAGGCCCGCCGCGAAGGCGCCGGCGATGAAGGGCAGGCCCGCGAGATAGGCGAGCGCGACGCCCGGCACCACGGCATGCGAGAGCGCGTCGCCGAGGAGAGCCCAGCCGCGCAGGGTCACGAAGCAGGACAGGACGGCGCACATGGCGCCCACCACGCCCGCGCCGAAGATCGCGTTGCGCATGTAGCCGTAGGTGAACGGCGACAGCGCGAGGTCGAGGAACTCGCCCCCGCTCATGAGGCGGCGAGCGCGGGCAGCGCGGCCCCGGGCTCCGCCGGGCCGGCGCTCCCCGTCGCGATGCGGACGGTGCCGCCGAAGGCCCGGTCGAGATGCGCGGGCGTGAAGGCGGTCGCGAGCGGCCCCGCCGCGACGAGGCGCCGGTTCACGAGAATGGCCTCGTCGCAGAAATCGGGCACGCTCGCGAGGTTGTGGGTCGAGACGAGGATCAGGCCGCCCGCGTCCCGCAGGCTCCGCAGGATGTCCGTGATGGCGGCCTCCGTGCGGAGGTCCACCCCCGTGAACGGCTCGTCGAGGAGGACGATGCGCGCCTCCTGGGCCAGCGCGCGCGCCAGGAAGACGCGCTTCTTCTGCCCGCCGGACAATTCGCCGATCTGGCGTTCGGCGAAGCCCGCCATGCCGACGCGGGCGAGGCTGTCGGCCACGATCCGCCGGTCGGTCGCGGACGGGATGCGCAGGAAGCCCATGCGGCCCTGCCGGCCCATGGTCACGACGTCCCGCACCGACACCGGGAAGGTCCAGTCCACCTCCTCCGTCTGCGGCACGTAGGCGATGGCGTTCGCGCGCTGCGCCCAGGCCACGTCGCGGCCGTCGATCGCGACGCGGCCGGCCTGCGGGCGGACGAAGCCCATCACGGCCTTGAACAGGGTCGACTTGCCGGATCCGTTCATGCCCAGCAGGGCGCAGATCGTCGGCCCGTGGAGAGCGAAGGTCACGCCCTCGATGGCGGGCGCGGAGCCCCGATAGGCGACCGTGACGCCGTCGACCCGGATGGAGGGGCTGTCACTCGCCAACGCCGAACCCCTTCAGGATGGTGTCGGCGTTGCGCTCGAGCAGCGCCAGGTAGGTCGGGGCCGGCCCCGGATCGGAGGTCAGCGAATCCACGTAGAGGACGCCGCCGAAGCGGGCGCCCGTGTCCTTCGCGACCTGCCGCATCGGCCGGTCGCTGATCGTGCTCTCGCAGAACACGACCGGGACCTTGGCCTTGCGGACGCCGTCGATGGTGCGGCGGACCTGCTGGGGCGAGCCCTCCTCGTCCGAGTTCACGGCCCAGAGATACAGCTCCTTCAGGCCGTAATCCTTGGCGAGGTAAGAGAAGGCGCCCTCGCAGGTCACGAGGGTGCGCCGGTCCGCCGGGATGCGGCCGAGCGCGTCCTTCAGGCGCCCGTCGACGGCCCGCAGCTTCGCCGCGTAGGCGGCGGCGTTCCCGTCGTAGGCGGCGGCGTTCGGCGGATCCACCCGGCCGAGCGCCTTGCGGATCGCCTCCACGTAGAGCAGCGCGTTGGCGGGCGACATCCAGGCATGGGGATTGGGCTTCGCCGCGTAGGCGCCGTCCGCGATGGCAATCGGCGCGACCCCCTCCGACACGACCGCGCTCGGCACGTCCTCGACGCGCTGGAAGAAGCGCTCGAACCAGCGCTCGAGCCCGAGGCCGTTCCAGAGGACGAGATCGGCCTCCTGCGCCTTGACGATGTCGAGCGGCGTCGGGTCGTAGTCGTGGATCTCGGCGCCGGGCTTGGTGATCGACTCGACCTGGGCCCGGTCGCCGGCGACGTTCTGGGCGATGTCCTGGATGATCGTGAAGGTGGTCACGATCCGCTTCGGCTTCGCCGCCGCGGCGCCGGCCGGACCTCCGAGGAGCAGGGCCGCCACCAGGGCGCCCGCGAACCGTCCGATCATGCCGTCTCCCACCTCGTCCAGCCTCCATCTTGTCGCAAGTGAGAATGAGTTGCAACTGCAGACCGGCCGGCGTGACGATGCGGCGCCCCGGGCGTCGCGGAACCGCGCCCCGTCCGGGCCGGTTCACCCCCGGATCATCCCGCCACCGCGATCACGAGGAGAACGCCATGACGATGGCCATCGAACCCGTCCGGTCCACCATGCCGGCGCCGCGCCCGTCCGATCCGAGCCAAGAGCCGATCCCCGGCGGCAACATCCCGACGGAGGTGCCCCCGGTCGATCCGGACGAGATGCCGGACATCGGCCCGACCGGCCCCCGCTCGCCCTACCCGGTCAACGATCCCGGCATCGGCGATCGGCGCGGCCCGGGGTCCGAGCCGGACTACCTGCCCGGCCGCCCGTCGAGCCCCATGCAGGTCTGACCGATCGGTTCAGTGGTCGCCCTGGGACGAGCGCACGTCCCGGGGCGTCGACAGGATCTCGAGCAGCGACTGGGCGACGTGCCGCGCCTCGTCGTCCTCCAGGCGCAGGACGAAGGGCGGCAGCGGCCCCGGCTCCACGGCGATCACGGCCCCGCCCCGCTCGTCGGTGCCGACGTCGATCGTCGGCGAGTCGAACTCGAAGAAGTCGTCCTCCCCGTACGCGTCGGGCTCGGCCTCCTGCTCGATGGAGAGCAGCATCTGGCCGAGCGCCAGGATCAGGGCCTGGGCCGTGCCGGCATCCATGACGACGGCCGTGGTGTTGTCGTTCTTCTCGAAGGCGAGCTGGATGTTGTTGCCTTCGAGGGTGACGGAAATGCCAGCCATGTCGGGTCCGGATGAGGTCGTCCCCGTTATATAGGACAAGTGGTGCCGGACGTGAGTGCCCGCATCCACCCCGCGGCGCGGCGCTTGAGGCCGGCGCGGCCCCGCCCTAGAAGCGCAGCGCTCCGGACGGACCATGGCCGCGACCGACACAGACCTCTTCGGGTTCCTCGACGCCCTCGGCATCCCGGTGGAGACGCACGAGCACGCGCCCGTCTTCACGGTGGGCGAGTCGGGTGCCGTCAAGGCGGGCATCCCGGGCGCGCATTCCAAGAACCTGTTCCTGAAGGACAGGAAGGGGCGGCTGTTCCTGGTCGCGGCCGGCCACGAGACGGCGATCGACCTGAAGCGGCTCGGGCCGCTTCTCGGCGCGACGGGCCGGCTCTCGTTCGGGTCGCCCGACCTCCTCCTGGAGGTGCTCGGCGTCCGGCCCGGCTCCGTCACGGCCTTCGCGGCCCTGAACGACACGGAGGGCCGCGTCGCCGTGATCCTCGATGCCGCCCTCGTGGCGAGCGAGCGCGTCAACGCCCACCCGCTCCGCAACACGGCCACGACCGGCATCGCGAGCGCGGACCTCCTCCGCTTCCTGCGGGCGACGGGGCACGAGCCCCGGATCCTCGCCCTTCCCGCGCCGGATTGCGCCGGGCCGGCCGCCCACCCATCTCTCTGACACTGCCGAGGTACCGATGCTCGCCGACACCCAGACCCCGCCCGCCGACGACCTGATCCGCGACACGACGACCAACGCGTTCCGCCAGGACGTCATCGCGGAATCCATGAAGCAGCCCGTGCTCGTGGATTTATGGGCGCCCTGGTGCGGGCCGTGCAAGCAGCTGACGCCCGTCATCGAGAAGGCCGTGAAGGCCGCCGGCGGCAAGGTGAAGCTCGTCAAGATGAACATCGACGAGCACCCCCAGGTCGCGGGGCAGCTCGGCATCCAGTCCATCCCGGCCGTCTACGCCTTCCAGGGCGGACAGCCCGTCGACGGCTTCATGGGCGCCCTGCCCGAGAGCCAGGTGAAGGCCTTCATCGAACGCCTCGTCGGCCCCGTCGGGCCGGGCGAGACGGAGACCATGCTGGCCGAGGCCGCCTCGCTCGCCGAGGAGGGCGACGTCGCCGGCGCGGCCGAGATCTACGCGGCCGTCCTGTCCGGGGAGCCCGACAACGCGGTCGCGCTCGCCGCGCTCGTGAAGCTGCACGTCGTCCTCAAGGATTTCGAGGGCGCCCGCCGCTTCCTCGACATGGTGCCGCCCGCCAAGGCGAGCCACCCGGACGTCGCCGGCGCGCGCGCCGCGCTGGATCTCGCCGAGAGCGCCGCCTCGCTCGGCGACCTCGGCGATCTCGAACGGCGCGTCGCGGCCGATGCCGACGACCACCAGGCCCGGTTCGACCTCGCGCTCGGCCTGAACGCGCGCGACCGGCGCGACCAGGCGGCCGAGCACCTCCTCGCGATCGTGAAGCGGGACCGGACCTGGAACGACGACGGCGCCCGCAAGGAACTGGTAAAGCTGTTCGAGGCGTGGGGCCCCATGGATCCCGCCAGCATCGCGGGCCGCAAGCGGCTCTCGTCGCTGCTCTTCGCCTGATCGCCCGGAGGCGCGCATGAACGTCCATTACGGCGGCCCGCACGACCTCCCGGCCATCATCCCGGTCTTTCCGCTCGCCGGCGCGCTGCTGCTGCCGCGCGGGCAGATGCCGCTGAACATCTTCGAGCCGCGCTACGTGGCCATGGTGGACCACGCGCTCGCGGGCGCCCGCCTCGTCGGCATGATCCAGCCTCAGGACGCCGAGGGCGAAGGCGCGCCGCCCCGGCTCTACGGCACGGGCTGCGCCGGGCGCATCACGCAGCTCGCCGAGACCGGCGACGGCCGCTACCTCCTGTCGCTCACGGGCGTGGCGCGCTTCCGCGTGGCCGAGGAGGTCGAGGCCGGCACGCCCTTCCGCCAGTGCCGGGCCGACTGGACGACCTTCGCGTCCGATCTCCGGCCGCGCGCCGGCGAGAACGCGGTCGACCGCGAGGCCGTGCTCGCGGCCCTGCGCACGTTCACGGAGGCGACCGGCACGGCCATGGACTGGGACGGCGTCGAGAAGACGCCGAACGAGGCGCTCGTGAACGCGCTCTCGATGCTGGCGCCCTTCGGCGTGCGCGAGAAGCAGGCGCTTCTCGAGGCGGCGGACCTGAAGAGCCGGGCCGAGATCCTGGTCGCCCTGACCGAGATCGAGCTCGCGAAGTCGCGCTCCAACCCGCAGACGACCCTGCAATGACGGCCGACGCGCCGGGCCGGCCGGCCGCGATCCCGCTGGATCCGCGGCTCCTCGAGATCCTCGTCTGTCCGCTGACGAAGTGCCGCCTCGACTACGACCGCGACGCGCAGGAGCTGATCAGCCGCGGCGCGAAGCTCGCCTACCCGATCCGGGAAGGCATCCCCATCATGCTGCCCGAAGAGGCCCGCCCCCTCGCGGAGTGACGGCCGCCCCCGCAGGGCGGATCAGCCGCCCCAGGCGGGGTCGGCCAGGATCTCCTCGCCGTGCTGGCCGAGGCGCGGCGGCGCCGTCGGGGCGACCATGGGCTCGCCGTCGATCACGATCGGGCCGCGCAGGGTGGGCACGGTGCCGCCCCGGGCGGCCGGCTCCGGCAGGTCGGAGACCATGCGGCGGTGGAGCACCTGCGGGTCCGCGAACACCTCGTCGAGCGTGTTGATGGGGCCGGCCGGCACGCCGACCCGCTCGAACCCGGCGAGGAGGTCCGCCTTGCTCCAGGTCGACGTGACGGCCGCGATCTCCGGCACCAGCACGTCGCGCCGCGCGACGCGGCCCGGATTGGTCGCGTAGGCCGGATCGTCCGCCCAGGGCCGGCCCAGCAGGCCGCAGAGCTTCCGGAACTGCCCGTCGTTGCCGCAGGCGATGATGATGTGGCCGTCCGCGGACGGGAACACCTGGTAGGGCACGATGGACGTGTGCGCGTTGCCGGTCCGCGGCGGCGGCCGGCCCGTCAGGAGATGCACCATCGCCTGGTTGCCGATGACGGCGACCTGCGTGTCGAGGAGCGCCATGTCGATGTGGCAGCCGCGGCCGGAGGCGTGCCGGCCCTGCAGGGCCGCCAGGATGGCGTTCGACGCGTAGAGGCCCGTGAACACGTCCGCATAGGCGACGGCGGTCTTCAGGGGCTCGCCCTCGGGCTCGCCGGTCAGCGACATGATCCCGCTCATGCCCTGCACCATGAAGTCGTAGCCCGGCCGCGACGCGTAGGGCCCGTCCTGGCCGAACCCGGTGACGGAGCAGTAGATCAGCCGCGGGTTCGCGGCCGAGAGGCTGGCATAGTCCAGCCCGTACTTCTTCAGGCCGCCGACCTTGAAGTTCTCGATGACGACGTCCGCGTGGGAGGCGAGCCGGCGCACGAGGTCCTGGCCCTCGGGCGTGTCGATCTCGACCGCGATCGAGCGCTTGCCGCGATTGGTCGAGTAGAAGTAGCCGGCCGCGAGCGGCCCGCCCTCCTCCCGCTCCACGAAGGGCGGGCCCCAGGTCCGCGTGTCGTCGCCCGCACCCGGCCGCTCGACCTTCACGACGTCGGCCCCGAGATCGGCCAGCACCTGCCCGGCCCAGGGGCCCGCCAGGATGCGGGCGAGTTCGAGGACGCGGATGCCCGCGAGGGGTTTGGTCATGGGATCCGTGCCGATGCAGCGCTAGAGTTCTCCCTCCCCGGAGGGGAGGGCCGGGTCGCGGCGGAGCCGCGAACCGGGGTGGGGCCGCGACGCCACCAGTATGCTCAAGCGCCTAGAAGAACGCCTGCAGGCCCGTCTGCGCGCGGCCGAGGATCAGCGCGTGGACGTCGTGGGTGCCCTCGTAGGTGTTCACCGTCTCGAGGTTCTGGGCGTGGCGCATCACGTGGTACTCGCCCATGATGCCGTTGCCGCCGTGCATGTCGCGGGCGACCCGGGCGATGTCGAGCGCCTTGCCGCAATTGTTGCGCTTGACGATCGAGATCATCTCCGGCGCCATCCGGC
>JAEUAC010000360.1 GCA_019695455.1 Methylorubrum extorquens
AGGTCGATGCCGCGGGCCGCGACGTCCGTCGCGACGCAGACGCGGGCCCGCCCGTCGCGGAGCGCCTGCAGGGCCCCGTTCCGCTCGCTCTGGCTGAGCTCGCCCGACAGCGCGACCACCGGGAAGCCGCGCTCGGACAGGAGAGCCTGGAGGTGCCGCACGGCCTCCCGCGTGTTGCAGAAGACGATCGCGACCGGCGCATCGACGAAGCGCAGGAGGTTGACGACCGCGTGCGGGACCTCGCGCGGGAGAACGCGCACGCAGCGGTATTCGATGTCGGCGTGGCCGCTCTCCCCGCCCGCGACCTCGATGCGCAGCGCGTCGCGCTGGACGCTGCGCGCCAGCGTCAGGATCGGCCGCGGCAGCGTGGCCGAGAAGAGGAGCGTCCGCCGGTCGGACGGCATCGTCTGCAGGATGAACTCGAGATCCTCGCGGAAGCCGAGGTCGAGCATCTCGTCCGCCTCGTCGAGGACGACCGCCGCGAGGCCGGACAGGTCGAGGCGACCCCGCTCCAGGTGGTCGCGCAGGCGACCGGGCGTGCCGACGACGATGTGGCAGCCGATGGCGAGGAGCTGGCTCTCCCGCCGCGGATCCATGCCGCCGACGCAGGCGACCACGCGGCCGCCGGCCGGGCCGTACAGCCAGGTCAGCTCCCGCTGGACCTGCAGGGCGAGCTCGCGCGTCGGCGCGATCACGAGCGCCAGCGGCGCGCCCGGCGGGACCATGCGGTCCTCCGGGTCGAGCAGGGTCGCGGCGAGCGCGAGCCCGTAGGCGACCGTCTTGCCGGAGCCCGTCTGGGCGGAGACGAGCAGGTCGCGCCCGGCCTCGGCCTCGAGGACGGCGCTCTGGACGGGCGTCGGGTCGGCGTAGCCGCGTTCGGAGAGCGCGCGGGACAGCGCGGCGCTCGCGATGGAGAAGGTCACGTGATCAGCCTGTCGGGTCGCGGCCCGGGCCGCGCGAGGGCGCCCCCGCGGGTCGCGCCGGTCCCTCGTGGGACGCGCCCGTCATACGACAAGACGAGCCGTTTCGCACCCCTCGTCCGTGGAAGCCGGCCCGCGGCGTCCGCCGGCGCCATGGACGGCCGCGCGCGACCGGGGCAGAGTGGCCGCCGTGACATGCCCGCCCGAGCCGGCGCAGCCGCCTGCATGACCCTCTCCGTCGCGGTCGCGGGATGCGGACCGGCCGGGCTCGCGACCGCCCTCCTCCTCGCCCGGGACGGCCATCGCGTGGTCGTCTTCGACCGGTTCGCCGAACCGCGCCCCGTCGGCTCGGGCCTCATGCTCCAGCCCACCGGGCTCGCCGTGCTGCGCGAGCTCGGCCTCGACCGCGAGATCCTGGCGCAGGGTGCCCGGGTGGAGCGGCTCTTCGGCCGGGCGGAACCCTCCGGCCGGGTGGTGCTCGACGTGCGCTACGGGGCGCTCCGCCGGCCGGGCCTGTTCGGCCTCGGCATCCACCGGGCCGCCCTGTTCGGCACGCTGTTCTCGGCCGCGCGCCGGGCCGGGATCCCGATCGAGACCGGACGGGCCGTCGCGGCGGCACCGCCGGGCTCGGGCGGGCGCCGCCACGTTGCCTTCGCGGGCGACCGGACGGCGGGCCCCTTCGACCTCGTCGTGGACGCGCTCGGCACCGGCACGCCCCTCCTCCCGCCGACCGGCCGCGCCCTCGCCTACGGGGCCCTGTGGGCGAGCCTGCCGACGCCGGCCGGGGCGGCCGGGGCGGCCGGGAGCGCCATGCTGGAGCAGCGCTACGTGCGGGCGAGCGTGATGGCCGGGCTCCTGCCGCTCGGACGGCCGTCCGGGTTCGACGGCGACCAGACGGCGTTCTTCTGGTCGATCCGGCTCGACCGGCACGATGCCTGGCGGGAGGCGGGGCTCGCGCCCTGGATCGACGCGGTGCGTCGCCTCTGGCCCGCCACGGCGCCGTTCCTGGAGCGGATCGAGACGCCTGAGCAGCTGACGCTCGCCCGCTACACGCACCGGACCGCCGCGTCGCCGGCGGAGGCGGGGCTGATCCATCTCGGGGACGCTTGGCGCTCGGCCAGCCCGCAGCTCGGCCAGGGCGCCAACATGGCGCTGCTCGACGCCTACGCGCTCGCCCTCGCGCTGCGCGGCGCGCCGGACGTCGCCGTTGCGCTCGCCCGGGCGGTCGGGCTCCGGCGCCGCCACGTCGCGCTCTACCAGGCGATGAGCGCCCTCTTCACGCCCGTCTACCAGTCCGACGGCCGGGCGCTGCCCTTCCTGCGCGACCGGGTGGTCGGCCCCCTCGCCCGCGTGCCGCCCGCGCCGCGCGTGCTGGCCGCCATGGTGAGCGGCCTGGTCGGCGCGCCCCTGCGGCCGCTCGGGCTCGAACCCTACGCCGAGCCGACGCTCCCGACGGCGTGACGGCCCCGCCATGGTTTCCGCCGCCCTGACGGCGATGCTTAATGCATTCGTCACCGGATGCACCGGTTTCTTCCGTTCGCGCCAAGTGGAAGATCAGCATGACTTGACGCAATTTCGACGACAATTGGATTCGATCAAATTGCGCATATCCGTTTCAGCGCGGCTCTACAGGGCCCAGGCATGGTCATTCCCGAGACAGAGGGAAGAACATGTCGTTCAAGACATTCCTGGGGGCGGGTTTCATCGCGGCGACGGTGCTGTTCGGCGGCGCCGCCGACGCCCAGACCCTCGCGTCGCTGCCGCGCAGCGAATCCCCGATCGCCTCGGTGGGCGAGGCCCGCCCGCTCCCGGCCTGGAGCGCCTTCTGCCACAGCTATCCGGCCGAGTGCGCCGTCGACCGCACGGAGGTCGCGACCGTGACGCTGTCGCCGAAGACGATGGCCCTGATCGCGAGCGTCAACCGTCAGGTGAACGGCACCATCAAGCCGATGACGGATCTCGAGCATTGGGGCGTCGCCGACCAGTGGGACATCCCGACGGACGGCGCGGGCGATTGCGAGGATTTCCAGCTCCTCAAGCGCAAGCTCCTGGCCGAGGCCGGCCTGCCCCGGCGCGCCATGCGGATGACGGTGGTCATCGACGAGAAGAACGAGGGCCACGCCGTCCTCATGATCCGCACCGACCGCGGGGACATCACGCTGGACAACAAGACGGACGCCGTGCTCCCCTGGGCGGATACGGGCTACACCTTCGTGAAGCGCGAGAGCCAGGACGTCGTCGGCTGGGTGTCGCTCGGCCGGGCCGTCTCGCCGATCGTGACCGCCAAGAGCCGCTGAGAGCCGCCGAGAGGCGCGGATCCGCCCTCCTCCGGCCCGCCGTTGTGGCCCATTTGCATCCTCCCCCGGATTCGGAACCGGCCCACCCTGCGAGACGTTAACAGTGGTTTAACTTCGGGCTTGAGCACCCGTTTGGACCGTGTCACCTTGGTTAGCGATTGGTAACCAAGGGGCAGGTTGAGGCATGCGGATCGGCGGCGCTCTCTCTCGCACGACCCGTTCGACGCTGGCGCTCTGCGCCGGTCTCGCCGGCTTCGCCCTCGCGGCCCTGGCGCCCGCGGCGGCCCAGACCTACGCATCCCTCCCCAAGGACACGGCCATCGGCCGCGTCGAGAGCAACGGCGCCGCCCGGCCGGTCCAGGCCTGGGTGAAGTTCTGCGAACGCTACGCCGGCGAGTGCGACGTGAACCCCGCCGAGCCCGCGACCGTGACGCTGACCAGCCGCACCATGCGGGTGCTCAACACCGTGAACCGCAAGGTGAACGCCGCCATCAAGCCGAAGACCGACATGGAGCATTTCGGCATCGTCGACCGCTGGGACCTCCCGGACGACGGCTACGGCGATTGCGAGGACTACCAGCTCCTCAAGCGCAAGATCCTGATCGAGCAGCACGGCCTGCCGCGGCGCGCCCTGCGCATGACGGTCGTGATCGACGAGCTCGGCGAAGGCCACGCCGTCCTCATGGTCCGCACGGACGAGGGCGACCTCGTGCTCGACAACAAGCGCTCCGCCGTGCTGCCCTGGCACGAGACGGGCTACGTCTTCGTGAAGCGCGAAGGCCAGGACGGCCGCGACTGGGTCTCCCTCGGCGAGCGCTCCTCCCCCACGACGACCGCCAACCGCTGATCGCGGAAGATCCGGCTCGCGTCCGGGGTCCCGATCCGACGGGCACATCCGTCAGGCCCAGGCTGGAGCCGCCTTCCGGTCCACCTGTCCGCGTCGTGGTCGGCCCCTGCCGACCATCCGCGCCCCTCGTGAGCCGACGTCCGGCCTCGTCATGCGACGGCCCGGCCCGGCCCGGATGGCCGGGACGGACCCGGCCAAGACCGGGAGAGAGGTCGGGGGTCGAGTGACGCCGCAGCCGTGCACGGCCTTCCCCGCAGGATGGGGCGTAGGCCACGCTTGCCGCTCGCTATCCGACGCCCGGACCGAGCCCGACGACGCGAATGGTCTCCTCCCGCCCTCAGTCGATGCGCTTGAGCCCGCTCCTGAACCGGCGGGCGTTGGCCGTGTAGCGCTCGGCCGAGCCGCGGAGGCCTGCGATCGCGGCCGCGTCGAGCTGGCGGACGGCCTTGGCCGG
>JAEUAC010000382.1 GCA_019695455.1 Methylorubrum extorquens
CGCGCGTGCTGGCCGGCGCGGGCGTCGGCGTGACGCTGGTCGAGCCGCGGAGCCGCTACGTCGCCTGCCCGTTCAGCAACCTCGTGATCGCGGGCCTGCGCGACATGGACGCCCAGGTCTTCGGCTACGAGGCCGCGAGCCGCGACGGCGCGACCGTGATCCACGAGACCGCGGTCGCGATCGACGCGGAGGCGCGTCGGGTCACGCTCTCGGGCGGCGGCGTCCTGCAATACGACCGGCTCGTGCTGGCGCCGGGCGTGGACCTCCGCTTCGACGCCGTCCGCGGCTACGACGAGGCCGCGGCCGCCGTGATGCCGCACGCCTGGGAGGCCGGCGACCAGACGATCCTGCTGCGCGACCAGCTCGCCGCCATGCCCGACGGCGGCCTCGTCGTGATGACGGTCCCGGCGAACCCCTACCGGTGCCCGCCCGGCCCCTACGAACGGGCGAGCCTGATCGCGCATCATCTCAAGACCAGGAAGCCGCGCTCGAAGCTCGTCGTGCTGGACGCCAAGGACGGCTTCTCGAAGCAGCGCCTGTTCCAGGCCGCCTGGAGCGCCCTCTACCCGGACCACCTCACCTACGTTCCGCTCGCGTCCGGCGGCCAGGTGAGCGGGGTGGATCCGAAGGCCATGACGGTCTCCACCGATTTCGAGACCTACCGGGCGGCCGTCGCCTGCGTGATCCCGCCCCAGCGGGCCGGCCGCATCGCGGCCGTCGCGGGCGCGGCCGACCGGACCGGCCGGTGCCCGATCGACCCCGTGACGTTCGAATCCCGGCTGCGGCCCGGCATCCACGTCGTCGGCGACGCGGCGATCGGCGGCGCCGTGCCGAAATCCGCCTTCGCGGCGCATGCCGAGGCGAAGGTCTGCGCGGCCGCCATCCTGGCGCTCCTGGCGGGCCGGGAGCCCGCGCAGCCCCGGCTGGTCAACACCTGCTACTCGCTCGTGGCGCCGGGCTACGGCATCTCGGTCGCGGGCGTGTACCGGCCGGCGAACGGGCTCCTCGCCGACGTGGAGGGCGCGGGCGGGACGTCGCCGCTCGAGGCCGGGCCGGACCTGCGCGCGCTCGAGGCGGGCTACGCGGAGGCCTGGTTCCGCACGATCACGACCGACGTGTTCGGCTGAGCGATGAGGACCGCCTCGCTCGCCGTCGGGCTCGCCGCCGCGCTCCTCGGCCCCCTCGCCATCCCGTCCCGAGCCGCGCCGCCGCCCCGGATCGAGGGGCAGGCCCTGCCGGGCTCGCCGACGGGCCGGCCGGGCGATCCCGCGCGGGGCCGCGCGATCGTGGTGGACCGGACGCGCGGGCTCTGCCTCCTGTGCCATTCGGGGCCGTTTCCCGACCAGCCCTTCCAGGGCGACCTGTCGCCGAGCCTCGCCGGGGCGGGATCGCGCCATTCGCCGGGCGAGCTGCGCCTGCGCATCGTGGACGGGCGCGTGCTCAATCCGGACACGATCATGCCCTCCTATGGTCGCCGGGACGGCCTGGTGCGGGTCGGCGAGGCGTGGCGGAACCGTCCGATCCTCGCGCCGGACGAGATCGAGGACGTCGTCGCGTTTCTCGCGACCCTGCGGGATTGAGGAACAGGTCTTGGCCGAACGCGATCCCACACGCCGCGCCACGCTCGCCTTCGGGCTGGGGGCGGCGGCGCTCGTCGTGGTCCGGCCCGCCCGGGCCGATGCCGCCCGGCGCGACGCCGCGATCCGGGCCTTCACGGGCGGCGCCGAGGCGCGCGCCGGGCGCATAACGCTCGACCTGCCGCCGCTCGTCGAGAACGGCAACGCGGCGCCCGTGACGGTCACGGTCGAGAGCCCGATGACGGAGGCGGACCACGTGCGCCGCATCGCGCTCGTCAACGAGCGCAACCCGGAGGCGGAGGTGTTCACGGCGCGGCTCGGCCCGCGCTCCGGGCGCGCCACCCTGTCGACCCGGATCCGGCTCGCGGACACGCAGCGCATCACGGCGCTCGCCGAGCTGAGCGACGGGACGTTCTGGCAGGATTCGGCGGACGTGATCGTCACGCTCGCCGCCTGCGTGGAGGGCTGAGCCGTGGCGCGCGCCCTCGTGAACGTGCCGAAGACGGCGAAGCGCGGCGAGATCGTCGACGTGAAGGCGCTGATCTCGCACCCGATGGAGACCGGCTACCGGCCGGGTCCGAACGGGCGCCTGCTCGCGCGCGACATCATCGACCGCTTCGCGTGCACCTACAACGGGACGGAGGTCTTCGCGATCGACCTGCATCCGGCGATGTCGGCGAACCCCTATCTCGCCTTCTCGGTGGTCGCGACCGAGAGCGGCACGCTCACCATGACCTGGTCGGGCGACAAAGGCTTCCGGCAGAGCGAGACGGTCGCGATCGAGGTCGCGTGAGGGCGTCGCTCGTCGTCGCGGTCCTCGCGCTCGCGGGCCTGCTCGGGCCGCCGGGGCGCGCGGCCGACGGGCGGCGCTCCGACGCGGAGGCGATGAGCCCGGCGCTCCGGGCCATGCAGCAGGACGACGCGGCCAATCCCGGCATGCTGTCGGTGCTGGACGGCGAGGCGCTGTGGTCGGCGAAGGCCGGCGGCGCGGGCCGCTCCTGCGCCGATTGCCACGGCGACGCGACCGTCTCGATGAAGGGCGTCGCGGCCCGCCATCCGGCCTGGGACGCGGGGCGGGGGAGCGCGGTGGACCTCGCGGGCCGGATCGCGCTCTGCCGGACCGAGCGCCAGGACGCGGCGCCGCTCCCGCCCGAGAGCCCCGACCGCCTGGCGCTGACGACCTACGTCGCCCACCAGTCGCGCGGGATGCCGATCGCGCCGCCGGACGATTCGGGCCTGCGGGAGACGCGGGCGCGCGGCCGGACGCTGTTCACGACCCGGATCGGCCAGCTGAACCTGTCCTGCGCGACCTGCCACGACGACCTCGCGGGCCGGCGCCTCGGCGGGACGCCGATCCCGCAGGGCCACCCGGTCGGGTACCCGCTCTACCGGCTGGAATGGCAGGCGACGGGCTCGCTGCAGCGCCGGCTGCGCAACTGCATGACGGGCGTGCGGGCCGAGCCGTACCCGTTCGACGCGCCCGAACTCGTCGCGCTTGAGGCTTACCTGATGGAGCGGGCGGCCGGGCTCGCCATGGAGACGCCGGCCGTCCGCCCCTGAGGCGGCGGCGGGGTCAGCCGCCGAGTTCGCGGCGGATCTCGTCCGTGTGCTCGCCGAGCCGGGGCGCGGCGCGGCGGAACGGCTGCGCCATCCCGGAGAAGCGCGGGATCACGTTCGGCATGGGCACGGTCTCCATGTCCGCGTCCGGCATCTCGACCAGGGCCTCGCGGGCGAGGACGTAGGGGTGGTCGAGGAGGTCGGCCGCCGAGCAGACGGGTCCGACCGTGACGCCGGCGGCTTCGAACAGGGCGAGGGCGTCGGCCTGGCTCCGGGCCGCCATGAAGGCGCCGATGATCGCGTCGAGCTCGTCCCGGTTGCGCACGCGGGCGTCGTTGTCGACGAAGCGCGGATCCGCCTTCAGCTCCGGCCGGCCGATCGTGTCGAGGATGCGCTCGGCCATGCTCTGCATCGAGCCGGACAGGGCCACGTAGGCGCCGTCGGCGCAGGCGTAGACGTTGCGGGGCGCGACGTGGACGGCCTGGTTGCCGGCCCGCATCGTCGGCGCGCCCGTCAGCCGGATGTTGGCGGCCTCCATGCCGATCATGGAGTGGATCGGCTCGAAGAGGGACAGGTCGAGCACCTGGCCCGGCTTCCCGTGCTCCACGCCGCGGACGGCCGCGAGAACGGCCGCGGCCCCGTAGAGCCCGGCCACCATGTCGGCGAGCGCCAGCGGCGGCAGGGTCGGCGGCTTGTCCGGATGGCCGTTCATGAAGGCCCAGCCCGACATGGCCTCGACGAGGGTGCCGAAGCCCGGCTTCCCGCGCCAGGGTCCCGTCTGGCCCCAGCCCGAGATCCGCAGGACGACGAGCTTCGGGTTCCGGGCGAGCAGCGCGTCGGGGCCGAGGCCCCACTTCTCCAGCGTGCCCGGCACGAAGTTCTCGACCAGCACCTGGGCGCTGTCGATCAGGCGCAGCAGGAGGTCGCGGCCGTCCTCGGCATGGATGTCGAGCTCGAGGCTGCGCTTGTTGCGCGCGAAGACCTTCCAGAACGTCTCGACCCCCGCGACCCGCCAGGCCCGCAGGTCGTCGCCCTTGCCCGGCCGCTCGACCTTCACGACGTCGGCCCCGTAATCGGCGAGGACGTGGGTCGTCATGTTGCCGGCGACGAGCCGCGACAGATCGACGACCCGGATGCCGTCGAGGAGGCCCGCCGCGCCGGGCGTGAGATCGATCGTGTGCATCGCCGCCATCCTGGGGCGGACCAGCCGATCCGATCCGCCGCAACCCTGGCGCGCTCTAAGGGGGGCGGCCGGAAATTACCAGACAATCTTGCCTTGCGGGTCGGCCGCGAACCCGGTCGCGGCGTCTCGCACCCGCTCTCGGCGCGCAAAAGCGGGCGTTCGCCGGTTGCATTCCCGACGATAGTCAGACAATCTGACATCAAATCTCGGGAGGTCTCATGGTCATGCGTGCACGCTTCGTCGCCGCGAGCGTCGCGACGCTCGTCGCCCTCGCGGGTCCCGCGGCCGCACAGACGTTTCCGGCCCGGCCGGTCTCGTTCGTCGTGCCCTACGCGGCCGGCGGCACGACGGACGTCCTCGCCCGCATCGTCGGACAGGCCATGGGCGCGGATCTCGGCCAGACGGTCATCGTCGAGAACGTCGGCGGGGCGGGCGGCACGGTCGGCACCCAGCGCGTCACCCGGGCGGACCCGGACGGCTACACGCTGACCTTCGGCAACATGGGCTCGCTCGCCGCCAACGTCTCGCTCTACCCGAAGCTCCGCTTCGACCCGCGGCAGGACCTCGTGCCCGTCGGCGTGGTCGCGATCGTGCCGATGGTGGTCTCGGTGTCGAAGGCGAGCGGCATCGCCGACCTGCCGGCCTTCGTGGCGAAGCTGAAGGGCGGCGACGTCAAGATCGGCCATGCCGGCATCGGCTCGACCAGCCACCTCGCGGCCGTCGCCTTCCTGGCCGCCACGGGATCGAAGGCCGTGATGGTCGCCTACCGGGGCTCGGGCCCCTCCATCAACGACCTCGCGGCCGGCGTGGTGGACGCCGTCTTCGACCAGACGGTCACGATGATCCCCATGCACACGGGCGGCAACGTGCGTGCGATCGCGGTCTCGGGCGCCGGACGCCTGCCGCAGATGCCGGACGTGCCGACCTTCGCGGAGGGCGGCGTCCCCGCCTTCGACCTCACGGTCTGGAACGCGCTCGCGGCGCCGAAGGGCACGCCCCCCGCGATCGTCGCGCGGCTGGAGGCCTCGCTCGCCAAGGCGCTGGCGGACGGCAACGTCAAGGCGCGCTTCGCCGATCTCGCCGCCAACGCGCCGACCGCCGCCGAGGCCGGCGGCCCGGCGCTCGGGGCACTCATCGCGCGCGACGTCGACCGCCTCGGTCGCCTCGTCGAGGGCGCGGGCATCACGTCGGAATGAACGGGCCGGATCGAACCGGCGGGACAGGGAGAGGCACCATGGCGGATCGGACGATCGGAACGGGTCGGACCACGCGGCGCGTGGCGCTGGCGGGCATGGGCGGCGCGGTGGCGGCGCCGGCGCTCCTGCGCAGCGCCTGGGCGGCCGAGGCCGTCAACGTCGGCGTGGCGGTGCCGCTGTCGGGCGCCAACGCGCAGTTCGGCGTGAACTCGCGCAACGGCATCGAGCTCGTCGCGGACCAGGTGAACGCGGCCGGCGGCATCAAGGCGCTCGGCGGGGCGAAGATCAACCTCGTCATCGCCGATTCGACCTCCACGCCGACCTCGGCCGCGAACGTCGCCCAGCGCATGATCACGCAGAACCGCGTGAGCGCGATCCTGGGCGCCTTCGCGTCCTCGCTCACCATCGCGATCTCCGAGGTGACGGAGCGCCGCGACGTGCCGCTCCTCACCATGTCCTTCGCCGATCAGGTGACGGGGCGCGGCTTCAAGAACGTCTTCCAGGTGGTCGCCAAGGCCTCCGCCATCGGGGCCGCCCAGTTCGACGGCACGCTCGCCATCGCGAAGGCCGCGGGGCAGACGCTCGAGCGCGTCGCCATCATGTACGAGGACACCGCCTACGGAACGGCCCAGGCGGTGGGCCTGCGGGACGGGGCCAAGAAGGCCGGCGTGCAGCTCGTGATGGACGACGCCTACCCGCTGGGCATCACGGACGTCACGCCGCTCATCAACAAGCTGCGCGCGTCGGGGGCGCAGGCCGTGTTCCCGGTCTCGTACCTGTCCGACAGCCTGCAGATCATCCGCGTGATGCGTCAGCAGGGCATCACCATCCCGGCCATCGGCGGTGCGGCCGGCTACGTGATCCCCGATTTCGAGAAGGGTCTCGGCGAGTTCGCCGAGGGCGTCCTGTCGATCTCGCCCGCGAACTACGACCTCGCGCCGGAGCTGACGGACGCGTTCCGCAAGCGCTACGGCTACTTCATGGTGCACGAGGCGCTGGAGCACGCCGTCTGCATGGACGTCCTGGTCCAGGCCATCGAGAAAGCCGGCAAGGCCGATCCCGCCTCCGTCCGCAACGCGCTCGCGGGCGGCCGCTTCGAGGGCGGCTGGACGAAGGCCATGACGGGCGGCGCCGTGCAGTTCGACGCCGCCGGCCTCAACACGCTGTCCGTCCCCGTGATGGTGCAATGGCGCCAGAAGGAGCTCGTGACCGTGTGGCCGGACCAGTTCGCCAAGGGCAAGGCCGTCTGGAAGAGCTGACCCGGCCATGCTCGCCCTGATCCAGGCGCTCGCCGACGGCGTGATGATCGGCGGCGTCTACGCCGTCATCTCGATCGGTCTCACGCTCGTCTTCGGCGTCATGGGGATCGTGAACTTCGCGCAGGCCGAGTTCCTGATGCTCGGCATGTTCGCGGCCTGGTTCCTGTGGGCGTATGTCGGGCTGGATCCGCTCCTCGCCGCGCCGATCGCCTTCGTGCTGGTCGGCGGCCTCGGCATGCTGACGCAGGAGCTCCTGCTCCGCCGCGTCATGCATGCGCCGCCCGTCGCGCAGATCTTCCTGACGGTCGGGCTCCTCATCGTGCTCGAGAACGGCGCGCTGCTCGTCTTCGGCTCGGATTACCGCTCGGTCTCGACGCCCTACCAGGCCCAGGCCCTGAAGCTCGGGCCGATCTTCGTCAGCGTGCCGTACCTCCTCGCCTTCGTGGCCTCGGCGATCTCCGGCCTCGCGCTCTGGTTCTTCCTGCGGGCGAGCCCCTACGGGCGGGCCATGCGGGCGACCGCGCAGGATCCCATGGCGGCCCGCCTCTCCGGGATCGACGCCGACGCGATGCGGCGGCTCGCCTTCGGGCTCGGCGTCGGCCTGACGGCCTTCGGCGGCGCCGTGATCCTGCCCTACCTCACGGTCTCGCCGACCGTCGGCGGGCAGTTCGTGGTGCTCATGTTCACGGTGGTCGTCATCGGCGGCCTCGGCTCCATCGCGGGCGCGGTGGTCGGCGGGCTGTTCGTCGGCATCGTGCAGTCTCTCTCGGGCCTCGTCTTCCCGATCCAGCTCCAGAACCTCGTCCTCTTCTGCGTCTTCATCGCCGTGCTGGCGCTCCGGCCCGAAGGCCTCCTCGGAGCGCGCCGATGACGCGGCCGACGAAGCTCGCGGCGGCGGCGCTCGCGCTCCTCGCCGCCCTCTGCCTGCCGCTCGGGCTCGATCACCAGGGCTACGCGATCCGCGTCGCGACGCTCGTGTTCCTGTTCGGCGCCATGGCGCAGAGCTGGAACGTGGTCGGCGGCCTCGCCAACCAGATGTCGCTCGGGCATGCGGCCTTCTTCGGCATCGGCGCCTACACGTCGACGCTGCTGCTCATCCATGCCGGCCTCTCGCCCTGGCTCGGCATGCTGGCCGGCGGCGTGCTCGGCGGGCTGGCGGCGGCGCTGATCAGCCTGCCGACGATGCGGCTCTCCGGCCACTACTTCGCGCTCGCGACGCTCGCCTTCGGCGAGGTGATGCGGGTGGTGGCCAATTCCTGGGCCGGGCTCACGGGCGGGCCCGTCGGCCTGTCGGTGCCGTTCGCGCCGGATTCGCTCGCCCTGTTCAACTTCAAGTCGACCGTGCCGCACTACTACATCGCGCTGGCGGCGCTCTGCCTCGTCACGGCGATCTTCGTCTGGATCCGCAACTCGGCGCTCGGCTACCGGCTCCGGGCCGTGCGGGAGAACGTCGACGCCGCCGAGGTGGTGGGCGTCGACACGGCGCGCACCAAGCTCGTCGCGGCCGTGATCTCGGGCGTCCTCATGGCCATGACGGGCACGCTGTACGCGCAGCTGAACTTCTTCTTCGACCCGGACACGGTCTTCGGCGCGGCGCCCATCTCGATCCGCGTCGCCCTGATCGCCATCGTCGGCGGGGTCGGGACGGCGATCGGGCCGATCGTCGGGGCGCTCGTCATCATCCCGCTGGAGGAGGCCGCGAACCTCTTCCTGTCGAGCCAGGTCGCGGGCCTGTCCGGCTTCGCCTACGGGCTCATCCTCATCGCCGTGATCCTGGTCCAGCCGCACGGGCTCGCGGCCATCGGGCGGCGGTTCCAGCGCAAGTCGAAGGGCGCGTCGTGACGGCTCCCCCGATCCTGTCGCTCAAGGGCGTGTCGAAGCGGTTCGGCGGCCTGCAGGCGCTCGGCGACGTCACGTTCGACGTGCGCCGGGGCGAGATCCTGGGCCTCATCGGGCCGAACGGCGCGGGCAAGACGACGCTGTTCAGCGCGCTCGTCGGCCTGCACCGGATCGATGCGGGCTCCGTCGCGCTCGACGGGCGCGAGATCGCCCGCATGGCGCCGCACCGCGTGGCGGCGCTCGGGCTGACGAAGACCTTCCAGAACGTCGCGCTGTTCGGCGAGGCGAGCGTGCTCGACAACGTGCTGATCGGCGGCCTGCTGCGGCGGGACGTGGCGGGCGCGCGCGCCTTCGCGGCCGAATGCCTCGCCCGCGTCGGCCTCTCCGCCATCGCGGAGAAGCGGGCCGGCGACCTCTCCTTCCCGGAGCGGGCCCGCGTCGAGGTCGCCCGCGCGCTCGCGACCGAGCCGAAGGTGCTGCTCCTCGACGAGGTCATGGCGGCCCTGAACCATGCGGAGACGGCCGAGATCGTGGCCCTGTTCCGCCAGCTCCAGGCGGACGGGCTGACGC
The DNA here is from genome assembly GCA_019695455.1 of Methylorubrum extorquens. Classification (GTDB taxonomy): domain Bacteria; phylum Pseudomonadota; class Alphaproteobacteria; order Rhizobiales; family Beijerinckiaceae; genus Enterovirga; species Enterovirga extorquens_A. The sequence goes on from JAEUAC010000382.1 coordinate 9,182, forward strand.
TCGTCGTCGTCGAGCACCACATGAAGACCGTGATGTCGCTCTGCGACCGGATCGTTGCGCTCTCGTTCGGGCGGCTCCTCGCCGAGGGCACGCCGGCCGAGATCGCCCGCCACCCGGACGTCGTCGCCGCCTATCTCGGACGCGAATATGTCGGCTGACCTCCTCGTCGTCTCGGGGCTCGCGGCGGGCTACGACCGGGCGGACGTGCTGCACGGCGTCTCGCTCGCGGTCGGGCCGGGCGAATTCGTCTGCGTCATCGGCGCGAACACGGCCGGCAAGTCGACGCTGCTCCGCACGATCTCGCGGCTCGTGCCGCGCTCGTCGGGCGCGATCGCCTTCGACGGGCACGACCTGATGCGGCTGCCGGCCCACCGGGTGCCGGCGCTCGGCATCGCGCACGTGCCGGAGGGGCGGCACGTGTTCTTCGACATGAGCGTCGAGGACAACCTCCTCACGGGGGCCTTCTCGCGCCGGCAGGATCCCGAGATCCCGGCCCGCATGGAGGAGATCTTCGCGCTGTTCCCCCGGCTGCGCGAGCGCCGCGCGCAGCGCGCCGGCTCGATGTCGGGCGGCGAGCAGCAGATGGTGGCGGTCGGCCGCGCCCTCATGCTGAAGCCGCGCCTCCTGATGCTGGACGAACCGAGCCACGGGCTCGCCCCCATGGTGGTCGAGGAGCTGCACGCCGCGCTGGTCAAGATCCACGCGGGCGGGACCGCGATCCTCCTCGTCGAGCAGAACACCCAGCTCGCGCTGTCGGTCGCGACGCGCGGCATCGTGCTCGAGAGCGGCCGGGTCGCGCTCGAGGGGAGCGCCGCGGCGCTCCGGGAGGACCCGCGCGTCCGCGAGGCCTATCTGGGGCTCTGATCCCCGGTGCCGGCGAGGCCCGCCATGCGGTCCAGCTCCGGCGCGAAATGGGTGCGGAACAGGTCCGGGTGCTCGCTCATCGGGAAGTGGCCGAGGCCCGGCATGGCGACGAAGCGGCTGCCCGGCACGAGCGCGGCCAGCGCCTCCCCGTCCGCGACGCTCGCCGAGTAGTCGTACTCGCCCGTCATCAGGGTCACGGGCACGCGGGACGTGTCGATCCGCGGCCCGACGACGTGGCCGTCGAACTCCTCCGAGTAGAAGGCGAGATCGCCCGTGTACACGCCCGGCCCGCCCTGGGCGTAGATCCAGGCCGCGCGGCGGCGATGGCCCTCCGGCCCGAGCGGGCTCATGAGGCCCCGGACGTAGGCCGCGTTGTGGGCGCCGCCGGAGACGGCCGCGTGGGCGAGGTAGGGGTTGCGCCGGCCGGGCGAGCGGAGCGGCGGCTCGAGCGCGATCACGCCCCGCAGGAGGTCCGGCCGCTCGGCCGCCGCCACCAGGGCGATCGCGGCCCCCATCGAGCAGCCGACCAGGATCGCGGGCTCGCCGACGACCTTCTCCAGCGCCGCCGCCACCCAGGCGAGGTAGGTCGCGGAGTCGAGCCGGTAGGCGCTCCCGTCCCAGTCGAGCGGCGGCAGCGTGCGGCCGTGGAACGGCATGTCGAAGGCGACGAGCCGGTAGCGGGCCGCGAGCTCGACATCCGCGAGCAGGGCGCCGAACTGGCGGGAATCGGCGCCGGCCGTGTGCAGGCAGAGCACCGGCACGCCGGCGCCGGCCTCCTCCACGAAGAGGTCGGAACCGTGCCCGGCCGCCCGGACCGGCACGTAGCGGCCGCGGATTCCGGTCGGGTCGCGCCGGACGGGCGGCGCGGGGAGCCGGTCGGGCGCGCGCAGGCATTCGACGAGCCGCTCCAGCGCGGGCCGCGCCTGCGCGATCCGCAGCGGGTCGCCCGCGACGCTCACGGCCGGGTTCGCGAGCTGCCAGGCCGTGAAGGAGCTGGCGCCGCGCGGCGGCCGGGCCGACAGGATGGCGTCCCAGGTCGCCGCGTCCGCCGCGACCGCGACGTCGGCCGGGCCGTCGCCGTCCGTGTCGATCTTTGCGGCGCCGTCGGCGATCGCGACCGCGACGGCGTCGGAGCCGACCGCGAACCGCGCCCGGACCGAGAGGCCGCGCGCCGCGGCCCGGAACTCCCCGTCGTCGAGGGCGGACGCGATCCGGTCGCGGAGGCGCGCGATCGTCACGGGCGGACCTCCGCGTCCCGCCGGCCGGGCGGCGTCGCGAGGAGGCGGAGCGCCACGTCGGCCGCGCGCTGCACGTGCTCGCGGCAGGCGACGAAGGTCTCGTCGGGGTCGCGCCGGTCGATCGCGTCCACGACCCGCTTCAGCTCCTTGATCGTCCAGGGCAGGCGGCCGGGATCGGAGAGCGAGGTCGCGCGCAGCTGCATGTTGCGGTTCAGGAGCTGGTCCAGCATCCGGGCCACGTAGGCGTTGCGGGCGCCCGCCAGCAGCACGTCGTAGAAGCGGCGCTTGATGGAGAGCAGCTGCTCGCGGTCGGCCGTCGGCCCGCGGCGGGCGAGGTCCTCCCAGACGGCGCGGAGCTCCGCCCGCTCGTCGTCCGTCGCGTGGCGGGCGAAGCTCTCGCCGGCCAGCGCCTCCAGGACGCCCCGGACGTCGTAGACCTGCGCGGCCTCCTGGACGGACAGGTGCGCCACGAAGGGGCCGCGGTTCGGCTGGACGGTGACGAGGCCCTCGGCCTCGAGCAGGCGGACCGCCTCGCGCACCACGCTGCGGCTCGCGCCGAAGAGGTCGCAGAGCACCCGGTCCGGCAGGTGCTCGCCCGGCGCGAAGCGGCCGTTGACGATCGCGGCCCGCAGACCCTCCTCGACCTGCCTGCGCATGGGCTGCGGGACGATCCGCAACGACTCGCTCATCGATACCACCCGTCGGAAGCCGGCTGCGTCGAACGTGATTGTCAGATTGACTGACGATCGATTATAGTCGGCGAAGACCCAGGAGGACAACATGGCCGAAAGCGAGCAATTCCAGAAGGGCCTCGAGGTGCGCCGGGCCGTGCTCGGCCCCGACTACGTCGACGGGAGCCTCGCCAAGGCCGACGACTTCATGATGGCCTTCCAGCGCATCACGACCGAATGGTGCTGGGGCTACGCGTGGACGCGCGACGGCCTGGACCGCAAGACGCGCTCGATGATCAACCTCGCCATGCTGACGGCGCTGTCGAAGCCGGCCGAGCTGAAGCTGCACGTCAAGGGCGCGCTCGCGAACGGCGTCAGCGTCGAGGAGATCAAGGAGATCCTCCTCCACGCCACCGTCTATTGCGGCATCCCGGCCGGGCTCGACGCCTTCAAGGCCGCCCACGAGGTGCTCAAGGCCGAAGGCGCCGTCCCGGCGGCGTGACCGGCGCCCGGCCTCGGCCGGGCCCCGACGATTGTCTTACAATGATGGTCGCGGCCCGGCGCCGACGATCCAGGGCCAGGAGCGATCCATGACGAGCATTCCCACCCAAGGCGCGTCGCGGATCGCCTTCTTCGGCCTGGGCAAGATGGGCCTGCCGATGGCGAGCCGGCTCGTCGCGGCCGGCTGGACCGTGACCGGGTTCGACCCGTTCGACGGGGCCCGGGAGGCCTTCGAGAAGGCCGGCGGGCGCACCGACGGCGCAGCGGCGCGTGCCGCCGAGGGCGCGTCCGTCGCGATCACGATGCTGCCGGACGGCAAGGCCGTCCGCACCCTGCTCGCCGGGCCGGACGGAATCGCCGCGAAGCTCGCTCCGGGCGCGATCGTCATCGACATGAGCTCGTCCGCCCCGGTCGGCACGCGCGACCTCGCGGCCGATCTCGCCAAGGACGGCGTCGTCCTCATCGACGCGCCGGTCTCGGGCGGCGTGAAGCGCGCGATCGACGGCTCGCTCGCCATCATGGTCGGGGGCGACGCGGACGCGGTCGCGGCCGCGAAGCCCCTGCTCGAGGCGATGGGCACGTCGATCTTCTCGACCGGCCCCATCGGGTCCGGCCACGCCATGAAGGCGCTGAACAACTACGTCTCCGCCGCCGGCCTCACGGCGGCCTGCGAGGCGCTGCAGGTCGGCCAGAGCTTCGGCCTCGATCCCGCCCTCATGACGGACATCCTCAACGTCTCGACGGGCCGCAACAACTCGACGGAGGTGAAGCTGAAGCCCTTCGTCATCCCGAAGAGCTACACGTCCGGCTTCTCGATGGCCCTGATGGCCAAGGACCTGCGCACGGCGGACGACCTCGCCCGCCACCAGGGCGTCGCGGCGCCGCTCTCGCGGGCGGTCGCGTCGCTCTGGACGGACGCGCTCGCGGATCTCGGGCCCACGGCCGACCACACGGCCATCGACGCCTACGTGGCGAAGCCCGGCAAGGACGCGTGACGGCCGTGGAGCCGTACGAGATCGTCGCGCTCCGCTACGCGACCCACGACCGCCCGGCCTCGGCGAACCTGCTCTACCCGCCCGGGCCGGACGAGGACCCGCATGACGGGCCCATGCCGCTCGACTACTTCGTGTGGGTCTGCCGCAACCGGGAGCGCACGGTCGTCGTCGACACGGGCTTCGACTGGCCGTCGGCGGCGTCCCACGGCCGCACCATGCTGCAGCACCCGATCGAAGGCCTGCGGGCGCTGGGCGTGGACCCGGCCGCGATCCGCGACGTCGTCATCACGCACCTGCACTACGACCACGCCGGCAACCTGCCGGCCTTCCCGAACGCGACCTTCCATCTCCAGGATTCGGAGATGGACTACGCGACGGGGCGCTGCATGTGCCACCCGCGCCTGCGGGCGGCCTTCGACGTCGAGGACGTCGTGACGATGGTGCGGCGGGTCTACGAGGGGCGGGTGTCCTTCGTGGACGGCTCGGCCGAGATCGCGCCCGGCATCGAGGTCCACCACGTGCCCGGCCACACGCGCGGGCTGCAATGCGTGCGCGTCGAGACGGCCCGCGGCCCGGTGGTCCTCGCCTCCGACGCCGCCCACTTCTACGCCAACATGGAGCGGCAGAACCCGTTTCCGATCGTGGTCGACCTCGCGGCCATGATGGAGAGCTGGCGAACGCTGGTCCGGCTCGCGGGCGATCCGGACCGCGTCGTGCCCGGCCACGATCCGCTCGTCCGCCGCTACTACCCGGCCCATCCCTCGTCCGCGGTGGAGGCCGTGCTCCTCCACGAGCCGCCGACCCGGTCCGCCCCGTGAGGGCCGAGCGCCTCGCCCGCACCTACCTGGCGGTCCCGGCCCATCGCGACCGACTGGTCCGCAGCGCGGCCGCCTCCGAGGCCGACGCCGTCTTCCTGGACCTCGAGGACGCGGTGCCGGCCGGCGAGAAGGAGGCCGCGCTCGCCGCCGCCGCGGCCGCCATCGAGGGGCTGGACTGGGGGCGCAAGACCCTCGCCGTCCGCCTGAACGCGATCGACAGCCCAACCCTGGCGGCCGAGACCGCCCGGCTGGGCCCGCTCGGCCGGCTCGACGCCGTGATCCTGCCGAAGGCCGAGCGCCCGGCGGACGTGGTCGCCCTGGCGCGCCGCCTCGGCGGGACGCGGACGGCCCCGCTCGAGATCGAGCTCCTGATCGAGACCGCCCTCGGGCTCGTGAACGTCGACGCGCTCGCGGCCGCCGATCCGGCCGTCTCCGCCCTGCATCTCGGGGTCGGCGACCTCGCCGCCTCGCTCGGCGCGCGCACGGTCGAGATCGGCCTGTCGCCCTCCGGCTACCGCCACGTGGGGGCGGCCGACGAGGGCCACCCCGTGACGCCGCTCGACCTCTTCGCCTATCCCATGATGCGGCTGCTGGTCGCCGCGCGCGCCTTCGGCCTGCGGGCGATCGACGGGCCCTGCGGCGCCTTCCGCGATCCCGTCGCGACCCGGGGCGCCGCCGCCAAGGCCGCCGCCATGGGCTTCGACGGCAAGCAGGTCATCCATCCGAGCCAGATCGCGGCGACGCGCGACGCCTTCGTGCCGAGCGAGGCCGAACTCGCCTCCGCCCGGGCCGTGGTCGCGGCCCTGGAGGAGGCGGAGCGGGACGGGAAGGGCGCCGCGACCGTCGACGGCCGCATGGTGGATGCCGCGAACCTGCGCATGATCCGCCGCCTGCTGCGGCTCGCGGATCCGGCCGCCTGAGCCGCTACGGCGGCTCGGCGTGGACGGGCCTGAACAGGCGTCCGCGCTCCGTCACGACGACCACGCCGAGGGCCAGGATCGCGAGACCGAGATAGCCGAAGGCGAGCGGCGTGACCGTGCCGTCGAAGTGCTGGCCGATATAGCCGCCGAGGAGGGCGCCGAGCAGCGTCGTGTAGAAGCCGATGAGGGACGAGGCCGTGCCGGCGATCCGTCCGAGCGGCTCCATGGCGAGCGCGTTGCAGTTCGGCATGGCGAGGCTGGTCAGGAAGTGGCTGATCCCGAGGAGCACGCCGAAGACGAGCAGGGGAGGGCGCCCGGACCAGGCGAGCGCGGCCGCGCATTGCACGACGCCGAGCACCAGGAAGCCGATCAGGGCCCAGTGCGACAGCCGGTGCATGCCCCAGCGGCGCACGAGCCGCGAGTTCACGAACCCCGCGACGCCCATCATGAAGGCGATGGACGCGAAGGCGACGGGGAACCAGGCGCCGAGCCCGTACACCTCGCCCGCGAAGATCTGCTGCGAGGAGCCGACATAGGCCATGATGGAGCCGAACAGGCAGCCGAACGCCGTCGCGTAGCCGAGCGCGACGCGGTTCGTGGCCGTGAGCCGGAAACTCGACGCGACGCTCGCGACGGAGACCGTCATGCGGTTCTCGGTCTTCAGCGTCTCCGGCATGCGCTTGGCGAACCAGAGGCCGGCCGCCAGCCCGAGCAGCAGCATGGACGCGAAGATCGCCCGCCAGTCGAACACGGTCAGGATGGCGCCGCCGATCGCGGGCGCGAAGATCGGCACCGTGATGAAGATCATCATGGTGAGCGACATGACGCGGGCCATCTCGCGGCCCTGGAAGCGGTCCCGCACGATGGCGACGGCCACCACGCGGCCCGCCGCCGCGCCCGCGCCCTGGGCGACCCGGGCGGCGAGCAGCGTCTCGAAATCGGGGGCGAAGATCGCCGCGACGCAGCCCGCGAGGAAGATCACGAGCCCGACCAGGAAGGCCGGGCGCCGCCCGAACATGTCGGAGGCCGGCCCGTAGACGAGATGCATCGCCCCGAAGCCGACCATGTACATGTAGACGAGCCATTGCAGCCGGTTGGGATCGGCCACCTGGAAATGGTGGCCGAGCGCCGTGAAGGCCGGCAGCACGTTGTCGACGGCGAAGGCCGTCAGGCCCATCATGAAGGCGGCGAGCGTGACGAACTCGCCGAACCGGGGCTGTCGCTTGGTGACGGTCTCGACGGGCGCTTGCATGGGAACTCCAGCCGGCCCGTCGACCGGGCTCAGCGCTTCTTCGACGTCTTCTTGCGGTTGGCGTAGCGCAGGTCGCGCGCCGCCTTCTGGGCCGCGAGCAGGAGGGCTTCGGCCTCCTCGCGCCGGACGCGCTCGCGCTCCAGCCGTTCCATCTCGGCGATCTCGGCGGCGAGCTTCGCGGCCGCGAGCCTCTCCTCCTCGGCCTTGCGGGCCGCTTCGCGCTCGGCCTGGCGCTTCTCGCGCGCCTCGGCGATCGCGGCCCGCTCGGCGGCCTTGGCCACCATGTCCGGGTCGTCGACGGCGGGCCGGGCCTTGAATCGCTCCAGCATCGCCTTGCGGGCGTTCGCCGCATCCTCGCGGCGGTCGTTGAAATCCTTGCCTCGTGCAAACGCCATGTGCGGAGAGATCCCTTCCTTGTCCGCAGGTGGTCAGACGCGAAAAGCCGCCCGAAGGGCGGCTCGCGATTCCCGGCGGCCAAGGAAGCGGAACGCGCCCGGTCACCAGGCGATGCAAACCCGATTCCGGGCCGCGATCGGCGCCGGAATACGTCCGCGGGGCCGCGAAGGCAAGCGGATGGGCGGGGGCCAGACCCGTGCACGGCGCATGTGCTTAACCGTTCGGGCGCCGGCCGGGCCGTCCGAGGGGCCGGACGGGTCCGTTCGGGCGGGCCCGTCCGGGTGCCTGTCCGAATGGTAATGCCGGCTACAGGACGCCTTCACGCGCCCCCTGCCATTCCAGTCTCACCGCAGAAGCCGGGTCGGACCGATCGTCCGAACCGGCCCGGACGAAATCTGGAGAGAGCAGCATGGCCGAGACGTCGCATCCCACCCCCCGGACCCGCACCCGCGCCCTCGCGTCGGTCGCCGCGATCGCCCTCGTGGCGGGCGGAACGCTCGGCGCGACCCTGGTGGAGGGGCCCGCGCCGGCCTTCGCCCAGACGGCGCCCATCACGGTCCAGAACGAGGGCCCGGCCTCCTTCGCCGACGTGATCGACAAGGTGAAGCCCGCCGTCGTCTCCGTGAAGGTGTCGATCGAGAACGTCGCCTCGCGGGACGGCGAGGAGGGCGGCATGGGCCGCGGCGAGGAGCTGCCGCCGCAGCTGCGCGAGTTCTTCCGGCGCTTCGGCGGCGGCGAGGGCGGCCAGGGCGGCCAGATGCCCCGCCGGGGTGGCGGCGGCCGCGGCCAGGCGCAGGGCTCGGGCTTCTTCATCACGGCCGACGGCTACGTCGTCACGAACAACCACGTGGTGGACAACGCCTCCCGCGTGCAGATCACGACCGACGACGGCCGCACGCTCGACGCCAAGGTGATCGGCAAGGACCCGAAGAGCGACCTCGCGCTCCTGAAGGTCTCGGAGAGCGGGACGTTCCCCTACGTGAAGCTCGCCGCCCAGACGCCGCGGGTCGGCGACTGGGTGATCGCGATCGGCAACCCGTTCGGCCTCGGCGGCACCGTCACGTCCGGCATCGTCTCGGCCCGCGGCCGCGACATCGGCGCCGGGCCCTACGACGACTTCCTGCAGATCGACGCGCCCATCAACCGGGGCAATTCGGGCGGACCGACCTTCAACATGCGCGGCGAGGTCGTGGGCGTGAACACGGCGATCGCCTCGCCGTCCGGCGGCAGCGTCGGCCTCGCCTTCGCCATCCCGGCCGCGACCGTCCAGGCGGTGGTGCAGCAGCTCGAGACGAACGGGAAGGTCGAGCGCGGCTATCTCGGCGTCCAGATCCAGCCGATGACGGAGGACCTGGCCGACAGCCTCGGCCTGAAGGGCCGCAAGGGCGCGCTCGTGAACTCGACCCAGCCGAACACGCCGGCCGCGAAGGCCGGCCTGCAGGCGGGCGACGTCATCACGACCGTGAACGGCACCGCGGTCGCGGATGCCCGGGAGCTGACCCGCAAGATCGCGGGCCTGAAGCCCGGCACCAAGGTCGAGCTCGGCTATCTCCGCGACGGCCGCGAGCGGACCGCGGCGCTCGATCTCGGCACGCTGCCGAACGCGGAGCAGGCGTCGCTCGGGACGGGCGAGGCCACGCGCTCGCCGCTCCGCCTCGGCCTCCAGCTCGCGCCGGCGGCGCGGGTCGGGGCCGGCGAGGAGGGCGTCGCGGTGGTCAACGTCGATCCCGACGGGCCGGCGGCCCAGAAGGGCATCCAGGAGGGCGACGTCATCCTGGACGTCGGCGGCAAGGCCGTGTCCTCCCCGGCCGACGTCGCGAACGGCATCAAGGCCGCCCGCGACGGGGGCAAGAAGGCCGTCCTCATGCGGGTGAAGAGCGGCCAGGGCGTCCGGTTCGTCGCCATCGCGCTGCCGAACGCCGGCTGATCCCGCCTCCGGTCCCGGGTGCGTCCCGGGACCGTCCGCGAACCTCCTCCGGCCGGGCCACGTTGTCCGGCCGGAGAT
>JAEUAC010000421.1 GCA_019695455.1 Methylorubrum extorquens
TGAGGAGGAACATCGGGATGGTGATGAGTTCGTAGGCGCTGACGCTGGACAGCGGCACCGTCTGCAGGATGCCCGACAGCATCGGCAGGCCGCCGACCATGTAGAGGCCGAGCGAGCCCGAGATCGCCATCGCGAACCCGACGGGCGTCCCGATCGCGAGAAGGAGGAAGAGGGCGCCGAGCCCGATCGCGACGCTCACTCGAAGGTCTCCTGTCCGTGGCCGTGGCGCCGGACCGGCACGAGCTCCCGGCCCGTCGCGAGGGACCCGAGATGGCCGACGAAGTCGAGCGCGAGGCGCAGCGCGAGGAGGCCCGTCCCGAACGGAACGAGCGCGAAGGCGGGCCAGGTCGGCCAGGGGATGGCACCGGCGAGCACGTCGCCCTGTTCGAAGCTGTCGACGGCGCGCTGCCACCCGACCCAGGCGATCAGGGCGAAGACGAGGACGCTCGCCCCCGTCGTCACGATCTCGGTCAGCCGGTAGGGCGTCGCGGGCAGCTTCTGCTGCAGGATGTCGACGCTCACATGCGCGCCCTGCCGATAGGCCTGCGACAGGACGAGGAAGAAGACCGCCGCCATGAGGTAGAGCGAGATGAGGTCGTAGGCCCAGCCGAACGGGCTGTTGAAGACGTAGCGCATGAACACGTCCGCCGAGACGATGAGCATGATGGCGAACATGACGAACGCCGCGATCGCGGTCGCGACCCGTTCGACGGCGGCGATGAGGCGGTTGAGGATGGTCACGCCGACGGCTCCCTTCGAGGCGACATCAGGGGCGCCCGCTGGGGGGCGACGCCGCTACTTCGTCGTCTGCACGGCCTGGCGGAACTCCTGAAGGGCGGCGCTGCCCTTGCGGCCGCGCGAGTCGAGCCCCTTGGCCCATTGGCTGGCGACGTCCTTCAGCATCTCGTCGAGCTTCGACCTGAACTCGGCCGAGAGCGGGACGAACTGGACGCCGGCCTCCTTCAGCTTCTGCTTGATCTCGGCTTCCTGCTGATCGACCGCCGCGCAGGCCGACTTGGTGATCTCGTCCGAGACCTCCGTCATGATCGTCTTCACGTCGGCCGGCAGGTTGTTCCAAGCGGCCTCGCTGATCGAATAGGCGACGACGAAGCTCGAGAAGTTCGCGCCTTCCGTGGAAAACCGGACGATCTTGTCGACGTTGTACGAGACGACGCTGTCGAGCGGGAACAGGACGCCGTCGAGCGTTCCGCGCGAGAGGGATTCGTAGGTCTCTGGAGCCGCCATCCGCACCGGCACGGCGCCGACCGTGCGCAGCGTGAGGTCCTGGGCGCCGCCCGTCGATCTCAGCTTGAGACCCTTCAGGTCCGCCTCCGACTTCACGGGCGCCTTGACGGTCAGGATCTGGTAGGGCGGCAGCGCGACGGCCGTCAGCAGGCGGATCTTGTTCGCCGCGTAGTCCTGGGCCGCGATCGCCCCTTCGCGGGCCGCCTTGGCGTAGGCCATCGTGCCTTGGCAGCTCGTCTGGAAGGCGCCGGGCAGCATGGCCGCCTCGGAGAGCGGCATCTTCTCGGACGCGTAGGCAGGCGCCACGTAGCCGACATTCGTCACGCCGGTCTGCGTCAGCGTCAGCATGTCGGTCGCCTTGCCGAGCTGCTGGCTCGGAAAGTATTCGAAGGTGACGCGGCCGTCGGTGCGCTTGGTGATCTCGGCCATCCAGGGCTGGATGATGACCTTCGTCAGGTAGTGCCCGCTCGGGAAGGAATCGGCGACCCGCAGCTTGACCTGCGCGCTCGCCGCGCCGGACCCGAGCAGGGTCAGGACCGTCGTCATCGCCGCCGCGACCGCCGTCTTCACCGCCATCCAACCCTCCCGAAGCACGCCGCGCGACCCGTTCGGGCATTCGCGGCCACCGGACGTCGCTGCTCTTCGAAGGCAGCATTCTTGGACGATCGGTACACACTGATGAACGACATCGTCAAGTCGGATGATGTCCGGCCGTAGTTTTCGCACGCTGCATCGCAGCATAGCCACGCATTGACAGGCGTGCTTGCCTGAACGAATTGTTCAGGGGCGTGAAAGACCGGTTCATGGGACCTCTGTCAGGACTTCGGGTCCTCGACGTCACCAGCGTGTTGATGGGGCCGTTCGCGACCCTGCAGCTCGGCGACCTCGGGGCGGACGTCATCAAGATCGAGCCGCCGGAGGGCGACATCGTCCGCGAGATCGGCCCGGGACGCACGCCCAAGATGGGAGGCATGTTCCTGCACACGAACAGGAGCAAGCGCAGCCTCGTGCTCGATCTGAAGCAGGAGGGCGCCCGCAGGGCCCTGCTGCGGCTCGCCCGGACGGCGGATGTCGTGATCGTCAACATGCGGCCCAAGGCGCTCGCCCGGCTCGGGCTGGGCTACGAGGCATTCCGGGCCGTGCGCCCCGACATCGTCTTCCTCGGCCTCGTCGGCTTCGGTCAGGATGGGCCCTATGCGGCCAGGCCCGCCTACGACGACCTGATCCAGGGCGCCTCGGGCGTGCCGGCGCTGGTCGCCGCCGCCTCGGACGGCACACCCCGCTACGCGCCCGTGAACATCGCCGACAGGGTCGTCGGCCTCTTCGCCGTCCAGGCGATCCTGGCCGCGCTCTACCACCGCGAGCGCACGGGAGAGGGCCAGGAGATCGAGGTGCCGATGTTCGAGACGATGACGGGTTTCGTCCTCGGCGATCATTTCGGCGGCCTCAGCTACCGCCCTCCCCTGGACCGGGGCGGCTATCCCCGCCTCATGTCCCGCTATCGGCGCCCCTACGAGACGGCGGACGGGCACATGTGCGTGCTCATCTACACCGACAAGCAATGGCAGAGCTTCTTCGCCGCCATCGGCCGCCCGGACCTCGCGGCCGATCCCCGCTTCGCGAGCATCAAGTCGCGCCTGCGCAGCATCGACGAGGTCTACGGCGAGGCCGGCCGCATCTTCCTGACCCGACCGAACGCGGAGTGGCGCGCGCTGCTCGAGGCGGCGGACATCCCGAACATGCCCATGCACACGCTCGCGACCATCCAGGACGACCCCCATCTCAGGGCGGTCGGGTTCTTCGAGCCGGTCGAGCACCCGATCGAAGGCCCGGTCACGTCCATGCGCGTGCCGTCGCGCTGGTCGCGAACCCAGCCGCGGGCGGGCCGCCCGGCACCCGGCCTCGGCGAGCACACCCGCGACGTCCTGGCCGAGGCCGGGCTTACGGCGGACGAGATCGACGCGCTGGCTGCGAGCGGCGGCTGCCGCGATCGCGGCGACCCGGCGCGCCAACCGAACGAGGAGACGGTCTGATGGATTTCGCGCTCAGCCCCGACCAGGAGGCCATCCAGGAGGCCGTGGCCTCCATCTGCGCCGGCTTCGACGACGAGTACTGGCTGAAGCGGGACAAGGAGGGCGGCTTCCCAACCGACTTCTACGATGCGATGGCGAAGGGGGGCTGGCTCGGCATCTGCGTTCCCGAGGCCTATGGCGGCTCGGGCCTCGGCGTGACCGAGGCGGCCATCATGATGCGCACGATCGCGGAATCCGGGGCCGGCATGTCCGGCGCATCCGCCATCCACATCAACGTCTTCGGCCTGAACCCCGTCGTCGTCTTCGGGTCGGACGAGCAGAAGCGGCGCATGCTGCCGCCGATGGCGGAAGGACGGGAGAAGGCCTGCTTCGCCGTGACGGAGCCGAACACGGGGCTCAACACGACGCAGCTGAAGACGCGCGCGGTCGCACGGAACGATCGCTACGTGGTCAACGGGCAGAAGGTCTGGATCTCGACCGCGCAGGTGGCCCACAAGATCCTGCTTCTCGCCCGCACGACCCCGCTCGAGGAGGTCCGCAAGCCCACGCAGGGACTGACCCTGTTCTACACCGACCTCGACCGCACGAAGATCCGCGTCAGCGAGATCGAGAAGATGGGCCGCAAGGCCGTCGATTCGAACGAGCTCTTCTTCGAGGATTTCGAGATCCCGTTCGAGGACCGGATCGGCGAGGAGGGGCGCGGCTTCGAGTACATCCTCCACGGCATGAACCCGGAACGCGTTCTGATCGCCGCCGAGGCCGTCGGCCTCGGACGGCTCGCGCTCACGCGGGCGACGGCCTACGCCAAGGAACGGATCGTCTTCAATCGCCCGATCGGCCAGAACCAGTCCATCCAGCACCCTCTCGCCAAGAACTGGATGGACCTGGAGGCGGCCTGGCTGATGATCCTCTCGGCGGCCTGGCAGTACGACACCGGCCTTCCCTGCGGGGCGGCCGCCAACGCCGCGAAGTATCTCGCGGGCGAAGCCGGGTTCGACGCCTGCCAGCAGGCCGTGATGACGCATGGCGGCTTCGGCTACGCCAAGGAGTACCACGTGGAGCGCTACCTCCGCGAGGTGATGGTGCCCCGCATCGCCCCGATCAGCCCGCAGCTCGTCCTGTGCTACATCGCCGAGCGGGTGCTCGGGCTCCCGAAATCCTACTGAGGCACCGCCGCGATGGATCCGCCGATCCTGCGATCCGAGGATCTGGACCTCGCGGCCTTCGTCCGGCCTGGGGACGTCGTCGTCTGCGGCCAGGGGACGGCCGAGCCCCTGACGCTCACGCGCCGGCTCGTCGCCCGGAAGGACGACATCGGCCCGTTCACGTGCTGGCTCGGCGTCGGCCTGTCCGACACGTTCGCGCCCGAACGCAGCGCCGGCATCGCCTTCCGGGCCTACGGGGCGATCGGGACCAACGCCGCCCTATCGCGCGCGGGACGGCTCGACGTCCTGCCCTGGCACTATTCTAGCCTGGAACGCGCCTTCGCGACGGGCGTCCTGCGCGCCGACGTCGTCCTGCTCCAGCTCGCCCCACCGCCGCCCGGCCGGTCCGGCTACAGCCTCGGCCTGGCGAACGACTACGTCGCGGCGGCGGCCCGCTCGGCCCGCGTGGTCCTGGCCGAGATCAACCCGGACGTGCCCTGGACCCACGGGAGCGCCCTGCCCGCCGAGATCCGGCCCCACGCCTTCGTCCGGGCCGACGCTCCGCCGCAGGAGCTTCGGCCGTCCCGGTTCGGCGACGTCGAGACGCGCATCGCCCGGCTCGTCGCGGAGCTCGTGCCCGAGGGAGCCTGCCTGCAGTTCGGCGTGGGTGCGGTTCCCGTCGCGGCCATGTCGGGGCTGGGCGACCACCGGGCGCTCTCGATCCATTCCGGCGTGATCGGCGACGTCTGCGTCGACCTGATCGAATCCGGCGCGGTCACGAATGCCCGCAAGCCGTTCGACCGGGGCGTGACGGTCACCAACACGGTGCTCGGCACGCGCCGCCTGTTCGACCACGTGCACGACAATCCGGCCGTCGCCGTCCGGCCGGCCTCCCACACCCACGATCACGCGACGCTCGCCCGCATCGGGGATGTCCGCGCCATCAACTCGGGCGTCGAGATCGACCTCACGGGGCAGGTCAATGCCGAGGTCGCGGGCGGCGCCTATGTGGGCGCGGTCGGCGGGCTCAACGACTTCGTCCGCGGCGCCCTCGCAAGCCCCGGGGGGCGTTCCATCATCGCCCTGCCGGCGAGTGCGCTCGGCGGCACGGCGAGCCGCATCGTGACGCGGGTCGACACGGTGACGGTGCCGCGCAGCGACGCCGACCTCGTCGTCACGGAGCATGGCGTCGCGGACCTCCGGGGCGCGACGCTCGCGGAACGGGCGGCGCGCCTGATCGCGATCGCGGCACCCGCCTTCCGCGAGGATCTGGCGCGCGCCTGGCGCGATCGGGAGGCGCGCCATGTCGCCTGACGCGCCGTTCGAGCCGCGCCGGGGGCCGCTCGCCGGGATCCGCATCGTCGAGCTGGCCGGAATCGGCCCCGCCCCGATGGCCTGCATGCTGCTCGCGGATGCGGGAGCCGAGATCCTGCGGATCGACCGGCCGAGCCCGAGCGGCCTCGGCATCGCGAAGCCGGTGCGCTTCGATTGCCTCGCCCGGAGCCGCCGTTCCGTCGCGATCGACCTGAAGCACCCCGAGGGCGCGGCCGTGGTGCTCGACCTCGTGCGCGGCGCCGATGCGCTGATCGAGGGCTTCCGGCCCGGCACCACGGAGCGGCTGGGGCTCGGGCCGGAGACCTGCCTCGCGGCGAAGCCCTCCCTCGTCTACGGGCGCATCACGGGCTGGGGACAGACGGGGCCGCTCGCACCCACGGCGGGCCACGACCTGAACTACATCGCGCTCTCGGGCGCGCTGCACGCGATCGGCCGGGCCGGCGCGCCGCCGACGCCGCCCCTGAACCTCGTCGGCGATTTCGGCGGCGGCGCGCTGTACCTCGCCTTCGGCCTCGTCTCCGCGCTCCTGCATGCCCGCGCGACGGGCCAGGGGCAGGTGGTGGACGCCGCCATGACGGACGGCGCGGCGGGCCTCATGACGTCCGCCTACGGGCTCCACGCCGCCGGTCTGCACAGCGACGAGCGGGGCGCGAACGTGCTCGATTCCGGGGCGCCCTACTACGAGGTCTACGCCTGCGCCGACGGGCGCTTCGTCTCGGTGGCGCCGATCGAGGCGAAGTTCCGCGACGTGCTGCTCGACCGGATGGGGCTTGCCCCGACGGAGCTGCCGGACCTCGACGACCCGGCGAGCTGGCCCGCCGCCAAGGCGGTCCTGGCGGCCCGCTTCCGCGAGCGCAGCCAGGCCGAGTGGTGCGGGCTGTTCGAGGGGAGCGACGCCTGCGTCGCGCCGGTGCTGTCGCTCGCCGAGGCGCCCTCGCATCCGCACAACCGGGCCCGCGGCGCGTTCGTCGTGGTGGACGGCGTGGCGCAGCCGGGGCCCGTGCCGCGGTTCTCGGCGACGCCGTCGGCGGTCCCGACGCCGCCGGAGGCGCCCGGAGCGAGCACGCGCACGGCGCTGGCCGCCTGGGGGATCGCCCCCGAACGGCTCGACCGCCTGGAGGAGGAGGGCGCGATCGGCGTCCGGCGCAGCCCGGGTGGCGCAGCGGCGCGTGCCGGAGCGGGACGGCCATGATCGTCCGGCAGGCCGCGAACGTCCTCGACATCCTGGAATTCTTCGCCGAGAGCCGCCGACCCGCGACCCTGTCGGAGATCGCGGACCATTTCGGCTGGCCCCGATCGAGCACGTTCAACCTCCTGACGACCCTCGCCGAGCGCGGCTACCTGTACGAGCCGAAGCCGCGCGCGGGCTACTATCCGACCCCGCGCTGGCTGGTTCAGGCCCAGATCGTCGCCCAGGCGGAGCCGCTGCCGGCCTGGACGAAGCTGATCCTCGCCGAGCTCGCGGCCGATACCGGCGAGACCGTCGCCATCGGCGGGGCGGCCGGCACGATGGCGGTCTTCCTGGACGTGGTGGAATCGCGGGCCTCGGTCCGGTACTTCGCCAAGGTCGGGCACCGGATCCCCATCCATGCGAGCTCGACGGGGCGCGCCCTCCTCCTGCAATACTCCCTGGAGGACCGGCTCGCGCTCTACCGCAAGATCGAGTTCCGGCAGTTCGGCCCGCAGACGCCCGTCAGCATCGACATGGTCGAGGCGGAGCTCCGACGCTCCGTCGATCGCGGCTATTGCGTCAGCTACGCCGATTTCAGCGCCGACCTCGCGGGGATCGCCGTGCCGCTGGGCCTCGGCGAACGCCGGCTGTCCCTCGTCGTCGCGGGGCCGATGTTCCGGATGCAGGACCGGATCGAGCCCATCGCCGACACCCTCCGGCGGGCCGTCGGGCGCCACGCCCCGTGAGGTCGGCGACCCAGGTCGCCCGCCGCGTCGCCCACGATGCTGCGCCGCACGCACGATCGGTCCCCCGAATACGCGGGACCGGCCCGCCTCTTCTTGCACTTGCGCGACGACGTCTCGTTGACGCGCGGCGTCCGGCCGGTCAGACCGTCCGGAGACAAGACGAGACGCGCCGAACGCGATCCGACGGCGTGGAGGGAGCGACGCGATGAGGCTGGCGATCACGACGGCGCTCCCGCCCGGCCGACCGGGCTCCACCCGCCGCTGACACCGCCAACCCACGCCGGAGGACATCGCATGCGCTGCTACTGCGTCACGGAGTTCGGACGACCGCTGGTCGCCCTGGATTGCGACCTGCCCGACCCGACGGGCGACGAGGTGCTGGTCCGCGTGAAGGGCGCCGGCGTCTGCCACAGCGATCTCCACCTCTGGGAGGGCGGCTACGACCTCGGCAACGGCCGCATCCTGTCGCTGAAGGACCGCGGCACGAAGCTGCCCCTCGCCCTCGGCCACGAGATCGCCGGCGAGGTGATCGCGCTCGGGCCCGACGCGACGGGGATCGAGATCGGCCGCAACTACCTCGTCTATCCCTGGATCGGCTGCGGCAGCTGCTCGGCCTGCCGGGCCGGCAACGAGAATCTCTGCGCGAAGGCGCAGTTCCTCGGGGTCAATCGCCACGGCGGCTACGCCGAGCACGTCCTCGTGCCGCGCTCGCGCTACCTGCTCGACCTCGGCAGCATGGATCCGGCCGATGCCGCGCCCTATGCCTGCTCGGGCGTGACCACCTACAGCGCCCTGAAGAAGGCCGGCCCGAGCCTGCACGAGAAGCCGATCGTCATCATCGGGGCCGGCGGGCTCGGCCTCATGTGCCTCTCCATCCTGGCGGCGATGGGCGGCGCGGGCGCCATCGTGGTCGAGGTCGATCCGGCGAAGCGGGAGGCCGCGCTCGCGGCGGGCGCGCAGGCCGCGATCGACGGCCGCTCCGCGGACGCCGCGTCCGACATCGCCGCCGCCCTCGGCGAGCAGGCCTCCGTCGTCATCGACTTCGTCGGCAGCCCGGCCACCACGGCGCTCGGCTTCGATTGCCTCGAGAAGGGCGGCAGGCTGATCGTCGTCGGCCTCTTCGGCGGCTCCGCCCCGTGGTCGCTGCCCTTCATCCCCATGCGCAACATCGCGATCCTGGGCAGCCTCGTCGGCAACCTCGCCGAGCTGACCGAGCTCATGGCGCTCGTGCGGACCGGCAAGGTGGCGCCCATCCCCGTGAACCGCATGCCGCTCTCGGCCGCCAACGAGGCGCTCACCCGGCTGCGCGACGGCCAGGTGGTCGGCCGCACCGTCCTCACGCCCGGCTGACGGGCGGCGCCCCGCCCGGCGCGCAGCCGTCTCTACCGGGCCGGCGTCACGCCGGCCGCGTCCAGCGCGGTGCGCAGGCGGGCCTGCTCCGCGAGCAGCCTGGCGCGATGGGCGTCCGGCGTGAGTTCGCCCTCCGGGAACTCGGTGCGGCCGGCCTGGGCATAGCGCTCCCGGACGGCCGGGTCGGCGAGGGCCGCCCGCAGCGCCGCGTTCAGCCGGCCGACGATCGCGGCGGGCGTGCCGGGCGGCGCGTAGAGGCCGTGCCAGAGCGTGAAGTCGAAGCCGGACAGCCCACCCGCCGCGAGCGTCGGCACGTCGGGCAGGACGGGCAGCCGGGCGGGCGAGGTCACGCCGACGGCCGAGACCTTGCCGCCCTCGATCTGCGGGATCGCGGTCGTGGATTGCTCGCACATGAGATCGAGGGTTCCGGCGAGCAGGTCGTTCATGGCCGGTCCGGCGCCGCGGTACGGCACCTCCGTGAACGTCGCGCCGAGCGCCTGCTGCACCAGGAGCCCGCACATGTGCGAGTTGGAGCCGAGCCCGGAATGGCCGAGATTCAGCGCCTTGGCCTTCGCCTTCATCTGCCCGAAGGCGGCCTCCGGGGCCGGCGCGAAGCCGCTGCGCGCGAGCAGCACCATGGGGCCCGCGTTGACGAGGCCCAGCGGCGTGAAGTCCCGCGCGAGGTCGTAGGTCACGGCCGCGTTCAGGAGGGGCGCGGCCGGAAGCGCCAGGTCGCTGATGAGGATCGTGTAGCCGTCCGGCTTGGCGCGGATCAGGCGCTGGGCGCCGATCGCGCCCGCATTGCCGGGCACGTTCTCGATCACGACCGATTGCGCGAGCGCTCCCGCCATCGCCTGGGCGAGGATCCGCGCGAGCGTGTCCGTGGGGCCGCCGGCCGCGAAGGGCACGATCATCGTGACGGGGCGCTCGGGAAAGGTCTGCGCCTGAGCCGGGAGGGCGAGCCCGGCGGCCAGGGCGAGGCCGCGCATCGCGCCGCCGAAGAGCCGTTTCATGCGTGTCTCCGTTCTGGACCGAGGTCGCCCGCCGGACCGGTCCGGCGGGCCGGGGGCGATCAGTCGATCTCGATGCCGGCCGTCTCCGGCGCGTAGGCGGTCGCCACGATGGTGATGAGGGCCGCGCCGATCAGGTAGAGCGAGATCGGCCAGGTCCCGCCGCCGCTCCAGGCCATCAGGGAGGCGGCCACGAAGGGCGTGAGCCCGCCCGAGATGGCGGCCCCGATCTGGAAGCCGAGCGACGCGCCGCTGTAGCGGAGCCTCGCCTTGAACAGCTCCGAATAGAACGGGGCGCCGATCCCGAACCCGATCATCTGGCCGAACGAGATCGCGACGACGATGGTGAGCGTGATGATCGTCGGATCGCGCGTGTCGAGCAGGGAGAAGAACGGGAAGGCGAAGAGGATCGCGAAGACGCAGCTCGCGTAGAACATCGTCTTGCGGCCGACCCGGTCCGACATCCAGCCGAACAGCGGGATCGAGAACAGCGCGACGAAGGAGGCCCAGAGGAGCCCGTTCAGGATCACGCTGCGCGGCAGGCCGAGCGAGCCGGTCACGTAGCTGATCGCGAACACGCTGCCGATCGACGCCCAGGCGATCTCGGAGATCTTGAGCCCGACCGCCGTCAGGAACGCCCTGCGGTGCTCGGTCAGGACCTCGACGACCGGGAGCTTCGCGACCGCGTTGCCGGCCTCGACGGCCCTGAAGGCGGGCGTCTCCTCGAGCCGCATGCGGATGAACAGGCCCACGCCGACGAGCAGGATGGAGAGCAGGAATGGGATGCGCCAGGCCCAGGTCAGGAAGTCGCTCTCCGGCAGGTGCGAGAGCGCGGCGAAGATGCCGACCGCCGCGAGGTTGCCGATCGGATTGCCCACCTGGACGAGGCTGCCGAGCACGCCGCGATGCCGGGCGGGCGCGTTCTCCACCACCATGAGGACCGCGCCGCCCCATTCGCCGCCGAGCCCGATCCCCTGCAGGAGGCGCAGGACCACGAGCAGGATGGGCGCCAGGATCCCGATCTGGTCGTAGGTCGGCAGGCAGCCGATCAGGAACGTGCCGATGCCCATGATGATGATGGTGGCCGCCAGCATCTTCTTGCGGCCGATCTTGTCGCCGTAATGCCCGAAGATGGCCGCGCCGAGCGGCCGGGCGAGGAAGCCGACGGCGTAGGTCGCGAAGGCCGCGATCGTGCCGACCGTCGGATCGGACGACGGGAAGAACAGCTTGCCGAAGACGAGCGCGCTCGCCGTGCCGTAGATCAGGAAATCGTACCACTCGACGGCCGTGCCGATGACGCTGGACGACACCACGCGTCGCATCTGGGCCGAGCCGACCGCGGGTGCGGCCGGTCCTATCGCTTGTGTCGCTGTCGCCATCGGAGCCTCCTGTCGGGGATGCCCTCCGGTGCCGTTCCGCCCTGGTCTCGGCCGTTGCCGGCTCTCGTCAGCTTCTCGCGCTCACAGGTCGAGGTGGAGCGTCCCCGTCGCGCGGGACACGCACGGGATGAAACGGGTGCGCCGCGCGCGCGGCGACAGGACGACGTCCCGGTGGATGGGTTCGCCCGCGAGCACGCCGCATTCGCAGCTGCCGCAGACGCCGATCTCGCAGGAGGACGGCAGCGCGATGCCGCGCTCGCGGAGCACGGCGAGGGCCGAGCTCTCGGCCGGGACGGGCAGCACGTCGCCGCTGGAGGCGAGCCGGATCGCGAAGGGCCGGGCCACGAACTCCGCGTCGAGGAGCGGCGCGAAGGCCTCGAAATGGACCTGCTCCTCGGGCCATTCCGCCGTCGCCCGCCGCACCGCCTCCATGAAGCCGGCGGGCCCGCAGCAATAGACGTGCGTCCCGGGCTCGGGCGTCGCGAGCAGGGCCGCGAGGTCGACCCGGCTCGCGGGTTCGTCGTCGAAGTGCAGCGCGGGGCCGACCGGGCCCGCCGCCCGCTCCACCTCGTCGAGCAGGGGCGCCAGGGCGCGGCTGCGGGCGAAGGCGTGCAGGCGGAACGGCCGGCCGGCGCCGCGCAGGGCGTGCGCCATGGCGATCAGCGGCGTGATGCCGATGCCGCCGCCGAGGAGGACGTGGCGCGCGGCGTCCTCCGCGAGCTCGAAATGGTTGCGGGGCGCCGAGACGGTCAGGGCGTCGCCGGCCTTCAGGGTCTCGTGCAGCCAGCGCGACCCGCCGCGGCCCACGGCCTCGTGCTTCACGGCGATGCGGTAGAGCGAGCGATCCGCCGGGTCGCCGCACAGCGAGTACTGCCGCACGCCGAGCTCCGGCACGTGCACGTCGACATGCGCCCCCGCCGTCGCGGCCGGCAGGACGGGCCGACGCGGGTGCCGCAGGCCGACGACCATGACGTCGCCCGGTTCGCGCCGGATCTCGGCCACGTCGAGCTTCATGATCAGGCGCGGCGACATGGGCCCGGCTCAGTCCAGCGGCACGATGGGATCGCCGGGCCGGATCGTGCCCCCGACCTCGATCGAGCAGTTCAGGCCGGACCGGTTCAGCAGCCCCTCGTAGAGCCCCTCGATGCCGAGCAGTTCCTCGAGGTACTTGCAGGGGAAGTTCATCCGCCCGCCCTTGAGCACGACCTCGCCGACCTTGAAGCGGCGACCCACGAGATGGTTGAGCGGCACGCCCCGGGTGGTCAGGTTGCGGCGGTGATCGATCGGCTCGAGCGTCGCCTTGGTGCCGGGCACCTTCGGCTCGCCCATCGCGAGCGCCTCCAGCACCTCCACCTCGATCAGCGTCACCTCGCGGATGTCCGGCTTCGCCGAATAGGAGCCCGTGCCGAGGAGGTAGCGATCGCCCTCGATGCCGCGGCCGGCGACCAGCGTCCCCTCCGCCAGTTCCTCCATCTCCATGGAGGCCGCCGGGGCGACGTGGATGTGCAGGAGTTCGCCGGACCAGGTCATCGGATTCTCGCTCTCCTCGCGCCGGGGGCGCAGGGCGTGCTCGACGCCCACAAGCTACGGATTTGCCTGATATCGACAAGCATGACCTTTAGGCAACGAGTTGCCTCGATCGCGTGCAGGTCGGACCGCGACGCGTGATCCGGCGCGGTCGCGGCGGCTTCGCCGCGCTGGCCGACGATGTGCTAGAGCCGCCCCGTCATCGCCCGTGAGGCTTGTGCGCATGCGCGACATCGTGCCGGCATCCCCGACGACGGAGGGGAGCGGGAGCCGCCATCTCGCGGCCGAGATCCGGGCGGCCCGCAAGGGCAAGGGCTGGACGCTCGCCGCCCTGTCCGGGTTCGCCGGGCTCGACAAGGGCTACCTGTCGAAGGTCGAGCGCGGCCTGAAGATCCCGTCCGTCTCGACCGTGCTGAACCTCGCCCGCGTCCTCGACATCCCGGTGGCGCAGATGTTCGGCGAGGCGGTGGACGAGTCCGCGATCCACGTCTCGCGGGCCGCGTCCCGCCTCCGGACCTCCGATCCGAGCGGCACCACGAACTACCGCATCGAGGCGCTGACGGCCGGCAAGGGGCGGTCGGGCCTCGAGGGGTTCCTCGTCTATCCGCAGCCCGACTTCTCCGAGGACTTCCGGGCCGAGCACGACGGCGAGGAGCTGCTCTTCACGCTCTCGGGCGCGATCGAGATCCGCTTCGCCGACCGCATCGTGGCCCTGGCGGAGGGCGACGCGCTCCAGTTCCCCGGGCGGCTGGTCCACCAGGTCCGCCGCACGACGCCGACCGCCTGCGTGCTGATCACCGTCTCGCGGAGCTGACGGGATCCGGGCCACCCCGCGGCCGACGGGCCGTCAGGGGACGACGGAGCCGTCCGGCCGGATGGTCGCGATCCGGTCCGCGGCGGCGAGCGGCGCGCCGGTCACGGCCTGGACGTCGGCCAGCGACGCGCCCTCGATCAGGGCCGACGCGACGAGCCCCTGCGGCCGGACCTCGACGATCGCGAGGGTCGTGAAGATGCGGGCGACCACCCGGGCGGCCGTGAGCGGAAAGGTGCAGGTCTCGACGATCCGGGGCGCGCCGTCGCGCGCGACGTGCTCCATCATGATCCAGATGGACTTCGCGCCGACCGCGAGATCGATGGCGCCGCCGATGGCCGGGGGCTCGCCCTCGTCCCGGCCGGTGCTCCAGTTCGCGAGGTCTCCCCGTTCCGAGACCTGGAACGCGCCGAGCACGGCGACGTCGAGATGGCCGCCCCGCATCATGGCGAAGGCGAGCGCGGAATCGAAGAACGCGCCGCCCTCCGCCAGCGTGATCGGCGCCTTGCCGGCGTTGATGAGGTCCCAGTCCTCCTCGCCCGGCGGGGGCGCGGCGCCCATGTGGAGCACGCCGTTCTCGCTGTGCAGGATGATGCCGCTGTCGGGCGCCATGTGGTTCGCCACCGCCGTCGGGGCGCCGATGCCGAGGTTGACGAAGCTGTCGCGCGGCAGGTGCGCGGCCACCATCCGGGCGAGGCCCTGGCGCGTGAGGCCGTTCATGGCGCGGGGCTCGCGAAGACGCGGTCGACGAAGATGCAGGGCGTGACGATCGCCTCCGGATCGAGCGCGCCCGGCGCGACGGTCCGGTCCACCTCGACGGCGACGATGTCGGCGGCGGTCGCCATCACGGCGCAATGGTTGCGGGCCGCCTTGTTGTAGGTGACGTTGCCGAGCGTGTCGGCGACCCTGCCCCGCACGAAGGCGAAATCCGCCCTGAGCGGCAGCTCGAGGAGGTAGTCCCGCCCGTCGACCGCGACCCGCTGCTTGCCCTGCGCGAACACCGTGTCCACGCCCACCGGGCTGAGGATGCCGCCGAGGCCGGCGCCGCCGGCCCGGATGCGCTCGACCAGCGTGCCCTGGGGGACGAGCTCCAGCTCGACCGAACCGTCGCGGTACTGCGCCGTGAAGTCGGCCGCGCCGCGCGGATACGAGCAGACCAGCTTGCGCACGATCCTCTCCCGGAACCAGAGCGAGAGGTCGTCGCCCGCGATGCCGGCGTTGTTCGAGATGACCGTGAGGTCGCGGATGCCGAGCGCCGCCACGGCGACGATGATGGCCCGCGGCAGGCCGGCGCCGCCGAACCCGCCCACCATGACGGTCTGCCCGTCGCGCAGCCCCGCGACCGCGGCCGCCGCGTCCGGCACGACGACGTTCCTCACGCGGCCCCTCCCCCGCCCGGCGCCTCGGCGTAGTCCCTCGCCAGACCCCGGCCGACGCGGTCGCGCATCATCTCGTTCGTGCCGTCGGCGAAGGCGGCGAGCCGCACCTCGTCGAGCTGCATGCCGAGCCGATGGGCGGCGCTCGCCCCGACGGCTCCCATGGAGCGGATGCACTGGTCGACGCCCCAGATGGCGGCGTCCACCGCGAAGAGCTTGCACTGGGCGGCGATGGTCATCGCGTCGCGGCCGCGATCGACGAGGCGGGCGGCGCGCAGCACCAGCGCGCTCGCCGCCTCCAGCCGCGTCGCCACCTCGGCGAGCTGCCATTGCAGGCCCTGGTGGGCGAGGATCGGCGCGCCGGAGGCCTGGCGCGTGCCGGCATAGGCGACCGCCTCGCAGAGCGCCGCGTGGAGCGTGCCCACGCACATGGCGGCGACGTGGATGCGGGCCGCGTTCACGGCCGCCATCGACGTCCGCAGGGCGCTGCCGGGCGGATCGAGCAGGCCCCAGGCGGGCACGACATGCGCGCGCAGCTCGATCCGGGCGAGCCGGAAATGGGCGCCGCCCGGCATCGCGACGGCCTCCCGCCGCATCGTGGGGCCGTCCCGGCAGGGCACGAGCAGGTTCGCGAAGGCGCCCTCGTCGCCCATCCGGACGAGCATGGTCGCGTAGTCGACGACGGTGCCGTTCGTCACCCAGGTCTTGGTGCCCGTGACGGACCAGCCGTCCTCGACGGGGACCGCCACGGTCGACACGGCCCCGAGGTCGCTGCCGCCGTCCGGCTCGCTCATGGAGGGTGCGGCCAGCACGGTCCCCGCCATCAGGCCGGGCAGGAGCCGCTCCCGCTGCGCGTCGCTCCCCGCCCGCGAGATCCGGGTCGCCTGTCCCTGCAGGTTGTTCAGGCAGAACGCGGCCGCGAAGCTGTGGCGGGCGACCTCCGCGGCGACGCGGATCTTGCACAGGAAGGACGCCCCGTGGCCGCCGTGCCGCGGCTCGACCTGCAGGCGCAGGAAGCCGGCCTCCGCCCAGCGCAGGATCCAGTCGCGCGGGAACGGCTCGCCGCGCAGGTAGGAGGCGTGGAGATCGTCCGAGAAGGCGCCGGCGCAGAAGCGGCGCGCCGCGGCGACGAGCTCGCGCTCCTCCGGCGTCAGGTGCTCGTCGTGGTCGTCGAGGAGGGACGAGGGCGCGGCCGTCCGGCCCGTGCTCATTGCGGCTTGTTGTCCTTGGCCCATTCCGTCCAGTACTCGATCTCGTTCCCCACCTCGGCCCGGAAGCTCTGCGGCGTCGAGTTGCGGATCGGCTCCGCGCCCAGGAACGCGATCTGGGCCGTGAAGTCGGGGTTGGCCAGCATGGCGTCGATCGCCGAGAGCAGCCTGGTCGTCACGGCGGCCGGCATGCCGGCCGGCCCGACGATGCCGAACCAGGGCGACACGTCCATGGGCCGGGCGCCCGCCTCCTCCATGGTCGGCAGCTCGGGGAAGGCCGGCGAGCGCTCGTTCGCGACCACGGCCAGGGGCCGCAGCTTGCCCGCCTTCACGAGCTCGGCGACCGTGGCCTCGGTGAAGAAGCCCACCTGCAGCGTGCCGGTCATCAGGTCCGTCATGGGCTGGTTGCCGCCGGCGTAGCTGACGAAGGTCATGCGCGTGTCGTTCAGCTTGTTGAACACCGTGCCGCCGATATGGGAGGTGGTGGCGAGCGTGCCGCCGAAGTTCAGGGTGCCCGGGTTCGACTTCGCGAAGGCGATTAACTCCGGCACGGACGCGATCTTCAGGTCGGGATTGACGAGGACGAGGCTGCGCTGCTTGGCGATCTTGCGCAGGAAGGTGAAGCTCTCGACCTGGTCGTAGGCGACCTTGGGATAGAGCGCCTTGGCGCGGGTCTGCGAGGATTCGACGCTGACGAGGAGCGTGTAGCCGTCGGGCGCCGCCTTGGCGACGTTGGTCGCCGCGATCACGCCCCCCGCCCCGCCGGTGTTCTCGATGACGACGGCCTTGCCGAGCTGCTTCGAGAGGTTCTGCCCGATGACCCGCCCGATGACGTCCGTCGGGCCGCCCGGCGGAAAGCCGACCACGAGCCGGATGGGACGGGTCGGGTACTCCTCCTCGGCCCGCGCGGCCCCCGCCGCCATGACACAGGACAAGGCCGCGACGAGGAGGCCGGCGCCGAACCGCTTCATGAACGCTCCCAAAGGTCAGCCTCGGACGCCGAAGGTTCGCATCCCGGGTCGGAGTGTCAATTCGCGCCCAGATCTTTCGATGTGCTTTCACTGCTCGAAACGCGTGCATGACGGACGCGCCGGCGCGCCGCCGCACGTCGTCCGGACGGGACGCCCGCGCGGTCCGGGAGCGGGCGATGCTCGCCCGCGATGCGATCCGCGACGAATGAGCGTACAAACATGGTTCGTCGATCCGGGCCGGTCCGGCTAAGGTCGACGCACCGCGGTATTTGGCGCCGCAGGGATCCCATGATGCGCATTCTGGTCGGCTGCGAGATGACGTACGATCTGCCGTACGCCACGCCGATGATCGCCACGCTGAACGTCCATTCGTCGCGCGTGTCCGACCTCGAGCGGCCCGACTACCTCGTCACGACGCCGTCCGTGCCGATCGAGGGCTATCGCGACACGTTCGGCAACTGGTGCAACCGGCTGGTGGCGCCGGCCGGCCGCTTCACGCTGCGCACGGACACGGTCGTGCGCGACCACGGCCTCTGGGATCCGGCGGACCCGAGCTCCACGCAATGGGAGGTGCAGGACCTTCCGGCCGACGCCCTCCTGTTCCTGCTCGGCAGCCGCTACTGCGAGACCGACCTCCTGTCCGACAAGGCGTGGGAGCTGTTCGGCACGACGGAGCCCGGCTGGGCCCGCGTCAAGGCGGTGGTCGACTACGTGCACGACCACATCACCTTCGGCTACCAGCATTCGCGGCCGACGCGCACGGCGCTCCAGGCCTTCGAGGAGGGGCACGGCGTCTGCCGCGACTACGCCCACCTCGCCATCGCGTTCTGCCGCTGCCTCAACATCCCGGCCCGGTACTGCACGGGCTACGTGAGCGACATCGGCCTGCCGCCCCCGCACGCGCCCGGCGATTTCGCGGCCTGGATGGAGGTCTTCCTGGGCGGGCACTGGCACATGTTCGATCCGCGCAACAACGATCCCCGCATCGGCCGCATCCTGATCGCCTATGGCCGCGACGCGTCGGACGTCCCGCTGACGCTGACCTTCGGCCCGGCCGCCCTGGTCGCGTTCCGCGTGATCACCGAGGAGGCGCCCGACGCGGAGGCCGCCTGACCGGGCAGCATCGCACCGAGCGAGGCGGGGCGGGAACCATGTTCCCGATGGCGCGATGGGCAGGATGACACGCACGCTCAGCCCCGCCCTCCGCTCCATCGACGGCGGGCGTCCGGCCCGATCCGCCTACGAGAACTGGCTGCGCGCCTACGAGGCCTATTGCCGGGAAAGCCTGAATCTGTGGCTCGCCTTCTGGTGGCCGTCGGCCCGCCGCTAGGAGCGGCCCGGGCCCGGCGCCTTGCGCTCGGGGCCCGGAAGGCGGAGAATGCCGACCACGTCGGCACGGCCCTCGAGCGTCGGAGCCCGAGCGGTCGTGCTCCTGCCGTCTGAGAGTACGCGCCCATGAGCACCCAACCGCCCTCCCCCGGCCGCGAGCAGCGGGCCCGCGATGCCGAGTTCCGGGCCGCCGAGGGGCGCAAGGCCGCCGCGGAAGCCGAGAAGTTCATCGTGGACCGCGACGCCAACACGGCCCGCCTGAAGGCCCTGCGCCTGGAGCGCGACCGGCAGATCGCCGCCGAGGCGCCGCCGCCCAAGGCCGCCAAGGCTCCGAAGGCCGCCAAGGCCGCCACGCCGCGGGTGCGGAAGGCGCCCGCCAAGTAGTCCGGCGGCGGGGCGGCCGCCGCCCTCGCCTACCAGCGCCCGCGGGACGCGCCGCCCCCGAGGCTGATCTTGGGCTTGGTCTCGCGCGGCTTCTTGACCGGCACCGGCTCGACCAGGCCGAAATGCAGGCCGGCCGTCCGGCACTGCTCGGCCAGGACCTCGCCCATGGTGCCGGCCAGGGCCACCAGTCGCTCGGGCTCGATCGTCACGGCGATCTTGAGCGCCAGCGGCCGGAAATGCGCCCGCGGATAGAGGAACAGCGCGAGCCGGACGCGGACCTCGTCCGGGTAGCGGGCGACCGCCGCGGCGAGATCCTCGGGCTCCATCGTGTAGAGCGCCTGCAGCTCGCCGATCGGGATCGGACTCTCGGCTTCCGGCTCGGGGGGACCAAGGGCGCGCTTCATCGAACCTCCAGATCGACGATGCTCGACCGTCGTCACGTCTCGACCAACCCGGCGGGCGGCCGCTTGATCCACCAGGGCACAGGACGCGCTCCGCGTGAAGGGCGGCAGGGTCGCGGTCCGCCCGTCGGATCGCGGAAACCGCCGCGGACCGGGAGGACGGCCACCCGATCGGCCGGGGAACCCCGCGACTCCCCGCCCCGTTACCGGTGCCGCGACGCACCGGATCGTCGCCGAGGACCCGTCATGCCGAAGCCGTTCGCCCGAAAGACCCTGCTCGCCGCCGCGCTCGTCCTCGTCCCGGTCGGCATCGCCCAGGCGCAAGGCGTCGTGCAGGGGTCCCGCCAGGGCGAGGCGGCCGGCGAGCGGGTGGGCGGCCCCGTGGGCGGGATCGTCGGCGGCGTGATC
>JAEUAC010000291.1 GCA_019695455.1 Methylorubrum extorquens
CGGATGCGCTCGGGGAGCTGCAGCGCGATCCGCAGCAGCCGGGCCCGGCCCGCCCCGCCCGCGAAGGCGAGCCCGATCGCGGCATCGTCCACGGCCGCCCGCACGAGCTCCAGCAGGAGCCAGACGCCCGGCACCGACGCGGCGGCGAGCAGGATCAGCGCAGCATTCAGGCCTGGCGCCGCGCGCCAGACGAACCGAACCGGATCACGCTCCATGCCGCCCCGAGACCTTCCCGTCTCACGTTACAGGCCGACGGCCCCGTCAGGCAAACGCGACGCCCGGGCGCCGGGGGACGTGACAGCCGGGCGCGACTCGCGCAGAAGGGTACGAACCGGGAACGCCACGCCTCGACCATGACCTTCGCCCTCAGGATGTCGGACCTGCAGGTGCCGCCGGACGGGCGGCAATCGGATCGCGCGCTCGCGATCTGCGCCGGCACGCGCCGCCTGCTCGCGAGCCACGGGCTCGCCTCCGTGACGGAGCTGACGCTCGCCTCGGGCCGGCGGGCCGACATCGTCGGGCTCGGGCCCGACGGCGCGCTCTGGATCGTGGAGGTGAAATCCTCCCATGCCGACTTCCGGGCCGACCTGAAATGGCCGGACTACCGCGACTATTGCGACCGGTTCTTCTTCGCCGTGGCCGAGGATTTCGGGACGGAGCGGCTGCCGGCCGATGCCGGCCTGATCGTCGCCGATCCGTTCGGGGCCGCGATCCTGCGCGAGGCGCCGGAGCACAAGCTCGCGGGCGCCCGCCGCAAGGCCGTCACGCTGCGCTTCGCGCATGCGGCGGCGAACCGGCACCACGCGCTGCTCGATCCGAGCGGCGCCCGCGGATGGATGGACTGACGGGACCGGGCCTAGGCCCGGCCGCTTCACGATCGTGCGAGGAGCCTGGCCGGGCGGCGGCTCAGCGCGGCGCGCGCTTCGCCAGGATGCGCTGCAGGGTGCGGCGGTGCATGGCGAGACGACGGGCCGTCTCGGAGACGTTGCGGCCGCAGAGCTCGTAGACCCGCTGGATGTGCTCCCAGCGGACCCGGTCGGCCGACATCGGGTTCTCGGGCGGCAGGGCGCGCTCGCCGGGCTCGGCCTTGAGGGCGGCCTGGATCTCGTCGGCGTCGGCCGGCTTGGCGAGATAGTCGTAGGCGCCGAGCTTCACGGCCGTGACGGCCGTCGCGATGTTGCCGTAGCCCGTCAGGATCACGCCGCGCGCCTCGGGGCGGCGCTCCTTCAGGCGCGCGATCACGTCGAGCCCGCTGCCGTCCTGCAGGCGCATGTCGATGACCGCGTAGGCGGGCGCGTCGGCCTCGATGGCCGCGATGCCCTCCGCGACGCTGTCGGCGACGCGCACGGAGAAGCCGCGGCCCTCCATGACGCGGGCTAGCCGGGTCGAGAAGGCCCGGTCGTCGTCGACGAGCAGCAGCGAGTTCTCGGCGGACGTGGCCGGAGCGGCGCTCGTCGACCGGGCGGGGGCGAAATCGATATCGGGCACGGGCCGATCCTCGGGGGATACTCTGATGATGGGAATGATCCCTATATGGTGGCGATTTCCGGTTCGGACAGGGGCGAGGGCGTGGCCGACGCCTGCGCGGTGGCGCCGGCCTCGAAGTCTGTGCGCCGCCACACGATGCGGGCGAACGCGCCGCCTTCGCCGTGCGGCGCGTTGGCGAAGGCGAGCTCGCCGCCCGAGCGCTCGATCAGCGTCTTGGCGATGAACAGGCCGAGCCCGAGCCCCGACCCGGCCTCGCCGCCCGGATCGGCCTGCCCGCGGCCGCGGCTCGTCACGTAGGGCTCGCCCACGCGGAGCAGGATCTCGGGCGCGAAGCCCGGCCCGTCGTCCCGGATGGTCACGGACACCTCCTCGTCGCTCCAGGCCGCCGCCACGACCACGCGGGAGCGGGCGAAGTCGACCGCGTTGTCGAGGAGGTTGCCGAGCCCGTAGATCAGCCCCGGCGAGCGGCGCAGGACGGGCTCCGGCTTGGCGCCGTCGAGCGTCACGTCCAGCGTCACGTCGAAGGCGCGCTGCGGATCCACCAGCTCCTCGATGAGGTGGCCGATCGTCATGCGCTCCAGGAAGCCGCCGTCCTCGTCGCCGAGCGAGGTGAGCTTCGACAGGATGACGCGGCAGCGCTCCGCCTGCTCGCGCAGGAGCCGGGTGTCCTCCGCCAGCGCGGAGCCGGGCTCGGCCTGCCGGTCGAGCTCGCGGGCGACGAGCGTGATCGTCGCGAGCGGCGTGCCGAGCTCGTGCGCGGCGGCGGCCGCGAGCCCGTCGAGCTGCGACAGGTGCTGCTCGCGCGCGAGCACGAGCTCGGTCGCCGCGAGCGCGTCCGCGAGCTGGCGCGCCTCCTCGGCCACCCGCCAGGCGAACAGGCCCGTGAAGGCGATGCCGAGAACGACGGCCGTCCAGATGCCTGCCACGTAGACGGCCGGCAGGTGCAGGGGCCCGCCGGAGCCCCAGGGCAGCTCGCGATGGCCGAAGGCGAGCCCCGTCGCGCAGCCCACGGCGAGCGTGCCGAGCAGGAGCGTCCCCTGGGGCGACAGGGTCGTGGCCGAGATCAGGACGGGCGCGAGGAAAAGGATCGCGAACGGGTTCTGCAGGCCGCCCGTCAGGTAGAGGAGGGCGGCGAGCTGCACGATGTCGAAGGCCAGGATCGCGACGCCGTCGCCGTCGCCGAGGCGGTGGCTCGCCGGCCAGCGCAGCCCGATGGCGACGTTGACGAGCGCCGCGCAGCCGATCACGGCGATGCAGGCCAGGAAGGGCAGCCGGTACTCGAGCGCGAACTTCACGATCGCGACGGCCGTCGCCTGCCCGGCGACCGCCAGCCACCGAAGCCGCACCAGCGTGTCGAGCTTCAGGCGGCGGGCGTGCAGGCCGCCGACGCGGAGGTCGGGTGTCACGTGAGAGGGTCCATCGTCTGCGCACAACGCCCGAGACCGCACACGGATCGCTGATATTTTGAGCAGCGCGGCATTCGGGTGTCAGGTGTACGGCCCGCGGGGTGGTACGAGGGGCTGGGGAACTCCGGGCGGTCGCGCCCATTGAGCCCGACGGCCGCGAGGCGGCCCGGCCCGACCGCAAGGCGGCGACGCGAGGACACGGGATGGATCTCGGCTACATCTTCTACGACGCCGGCCACGCGCTCCTCGCACCCGCCCGCGCGGCGAGCGACCTCGCGAAGCTCTCGCTGCAGAACCCGTTCAACCCCTTCAGCTACACGCCCTTCGCCCGCAACGTCGCGGCCGCCTGCGAGATGTTCGAGCGGACCACGCGGCGCTACGCGAAGCCGCGCTTCGACCTGCCGACCACGACCGTCGAGGGCAGCCCCGTCGACGTCGTCGAGACCGTGGTCTGGTCGCGGCCGTTCTGCAGCGTCGTGGCCTTCGACCGGCCCGGCTGCGAGGCGGCGGCCCGGCAGCCGAAGCTCCTGATCGTGGCGCCGATGTCGGGCCATTACGCGACCCTGCTCCGCGGCACGGTCGAGGCCTTCCTGCCCACGCACCAGGTGATGATCACCGACTGGGCGGACGCCGCCATGGTGCCGCTCGCGGCCGGATCCTTCGATCTCGACGACTACATCGACTACGTCATCGCCATGTGCGCCGACCTCGGGCCGGACCTGCACATCCTGGCCGTCTGCCAGCCCTCCGTGCCCGTGCTGGCGGCCGTGGCCCGCATGGAGGCCGAGGACGACCCGGCGCTGCCGCGCTCCATCACCATGATGGGCGGCCCGATCGACACCCGCCGCTCGCCCACGGCCGTGAACTGCCTGGCGGAGGAGCGGGGCAGCGAGTGGTTCCGGCGCAACTGCATCCTGACGGTGCCGTTCGGCCATCCGGGCGCGCTGCGCCGCGTCTATCCGGGCTTCTTCCAGCTCTCCGGCTTCATGGCCATGAACCTCGACCGGCACGTGGACGCGCATCGCCAGATGTTCGACCACCTGGTGCGGGGCGACGGCGACCGGGCCGAGAAGCACCGCGAGTTCTACGACGAGTACCTCGCCGTCATGGACCTGACGGCCGAGTTCTACCTGCAGACGGTCGACGCCGTGTTCGTGAACCACGACCTGCCGAAGGGCGAGATGCTGCACCGGGGCGCGCCCGTGGACCTCCTGGCGATCCGGCGCTGCGCCATCATGGCGGTCGAGGGCGAGAAGGACGACATCTCGGGCGTCGGCCAGACGCTGGCCGCCCTGGAGCTGACGCCGAACCTCCCGGCGGACCGGAAGGCCTATTACCTGCAGGCCGGCGTCGGCCATTACGGCGTGTTCAACGGCTCGCGGTTCCGGGCCGAGATCGCGCCCCGCGTGGCCGACTTCATCGCCACCCATGGCGGCCGCGCGGAGGAGCCGCGCCGCGCCCTGCCGGCCGCTATGCCG
>JAEUAC010000389.1 GCA_019695455.1 Methylorubrum extorquens
GCCTCCCAGGCCGTGCCGCGCTCCCGCAGCAGCGCCAGGGCGTCCACGAAGTCGAGCACGCCTTTCCGGCGGTCGACGCGGCCGTGGTAGAGGATGCGGACCGGATCGGCGGCCTCCCCCACCCGGCCCTCGTCCGCCGGGCGGAAGCGTGCCGTGTCGACCGCGCCCGGCACGATCGTGAAACGCTCGCGCGCCGTGCCGAGCCGGTCGGAGACCTCGTCCACGAAGCTCTCGCCGCCGATCAGCACGGCGCCCGCATGGTCGAGCACCCGCACCATGGCGAGGCGGTGCGTCTCGCAGCACGAGCCGACCCAATGGCCGTCGCCGCCCTGGATCGAGACCACGTTCGGCACGCCGAGCCTCCGCGAGGCGAGGAGCACGGCCCAGCCGGTCGGATAGCCGTATTGCGCGTGCAGGACGTCGAAGGGTGCCCGCGCATGCTCGGCCTCGATGGTGGCGACCATGGTCCGGACGTCGCGCTCGAAATCGCCGCTCTCCTGCTCGCCCACCTGTTCCAGGCCGACCACCCGCACGCCCGGCACCGTCGGCGGCGGGCCGCCGCCATAGACGCGCGTGCCGAGCGGATCGCCCCGGTACTGGCTGATCATCGTGACGTCGTGCCCGGCCCGCACCAGCTCGCGCAGCAGGTTCTCCGCGTAGACGCTCATGCCCGAGATGGCCGGGAAGAAGCGCCGCGAGACGAAGCAGATCCTCATGGCGCGCGCCTGCTCGCTGCCGACCGCCCACGACGGGACGGCGAAGGCGTTCGCCGGGCCCGATCCGGCGCCGTGGGGGCTCGTCGCGTCACGACCGGCAGGCCTTCAGGTAGCGGAGGGCCTCGGGGATCATGACGTCCGCACGGTGGCTGTCGCGCGAGAGCTCCACGCAGACGAGGCGCGCGAAGCCGATCGCGTCCAGCGCGTCCAGCACCGCCGGCACGTCCATGTCCCCGTCCCCGAAGGCGAGATGGACGTGCTCGCCGCGCTTCATGTCCTCGATGGAGACCGTCGCGATCCGCGGCGCGAACTCGCGCACGGCCGCCGCCGGATCGCGCTCGCCCGTGACGAGGCAATGGCCGGTGTCGAGCGCGAGGCGGAGGCCCGGCACGTCCAGGGCCGCGAAGTCGTCGACGGTCTCGATCAGCATGCCCGGTTCCGGTTCGAGCGCGGCGTCGATGCCCCGCGAGGCGGCGTGGGCCGCGACCTCGCGCAGGCCGTCGCGGAGCCAGTCCCGCGCCTCCTCCCGATCGACGCCCGGCTTCGGCACGCCGGCCCAGAAGGAGACCGCCTCGGAGCCGAGGATCGCGCCGATGTCGATCGCGCGCTGCAGGAAGGCGACCCGCCGCGCCCGTCCCTCGGCGGAGGCCGTGACGAGCGTCGGCTCGTGCTTGGCCCGCGGATCGAGGAGATAGCGGGCGCCGGTCTCGATGACCGAGCCGAGGCCCAGCCCGGACAGCCGCGTCGCGAGCGCCCGCGCGGCGTCGTCCCAGTCCGGCCGGAAGGGATCGAAGCCGTTGACGTCGAGCGTCAGCGCGACGCCGTCGTAGCCGGCCTCGCTCATCAGGACGAGCGCGTCGTCGAGCCGATGGCTCGCGGTGCCGTTCGTGTTGTAGGCGAAGCGGAGGCTCATGCGACGCGGCCCTGGGCGAGCCGGTAGCCGACGTGGTGCGCCTCCGGCTCGCGATAGAGGGGGTAGAGCGGACCGACGACGCGGTCGACCTCGGCCGTGTCGAGGAGCGGCTGCCGCCCGCCGAACCGCGCGAGCGCGGCCGCGTTCAGCCGCACCGGACGACGCGTCGCGCTCTCCTCGCCGAAGCGGATCAGGGGGGAGTCGCGCTCGATCAGCTTGCGGGCGTTGCGCTCCCCGATCCGGTAGTAGCTCATCGTCTCGACCTCGAGCCCCGGCACGATCACCTTGGCGACGCCGATCGGCGCGCCCGGCGGCGAGCAATCCACGGCGAGGACGTCGAACCCCGCCGCGTCCAGCGTCTCGCGGGCGAAGCGACCCCTCGCGCGCGTGTCGCCGCCCGGATTCTTCGGCAGCGTGTCGAAGGCACGGCTCCCCTGCCGCGACAGGACGGTGCCCGAGAGGTGCCGCCGCAGGTCGGATCCGTCCATCCGCGCCCAGTCCATCATGGCCCGGAGCGCCCGGCTCTCCTCGCCCGCGAGGCTGACGGTCGCCCGATCCAGGAACTCCTCGACATAGCCGGGCGGCGCGACCGCAAGGGCCTCGGCCGAAGGGCCGTGCCCGTAGCTCTTGCGCACGCGGGCCGAGCAGAACTCGAGCAGCGCCTTGTGGAGCGCGCGGTCGCGGTCCGGGTCGCAGGCCTCCCCGCAGGCCGACAGCATGATCGGCACGCGCGGGCCCCTGCCCTCCCGCTCGCCGCCGACGACGTAGAGGTTCGCGAAGCCGAACTCGTCGGTCGCGAATTTCGGCAGGACGTCGATGCCGAGCGCATCCAGCCGGTCGAGCAGCGCCCGCGTCTTCGGCTCGATGTCCGGTCCGAGCTCGAGCACGACGCCCCGGTCGAGCGCCCGGAACGCGAGCCCGTTGCCGTCCCGCTGCAGGCATTCGAGCAGGCCGTGGCCGACCGCCCATTCGAGATCCGGACCCGCCCCGAGCCCGTTCGTGATGAGCGTCGTGAAGGGCTGGTACCCGGGCGGCAGCTCGAACACGTCGACGGCCGCGACGTCCAGCGGCACGAGGACGGGCTCGCCGGTGGCGACCCGGATCGCCTGCGTCCAGGCGAGCGGCGTGTCGAGCCCGACGGGGCTGCCGGCCGGCAGGCAGAGCGTCAGCGGATCGACGACGCCGCGCTCGCCGGCCGACCGGACGAGGTCCCGGTACGAGCCCAGCCGGTGCGGGCGCTCGCGCATGGTGAGCGTCGGCCAGATGGCTTCGGCGATCTCGGCCAGCGCCCCGACGATCGCCTGCCCGTCCGTCTCGCCGTAGCCGTAGCCGGACGGCATGTTGCCCGGCAGCGTGTCCCGCTCGTCGAGGAAGAGCGCCGTCTTCCAGGCGGGCACGCCCGTCCCGTCGAGGGGCGCGAGCGGAAAGCCGACGATCCGCCCCAGCGGCAGCGCGTCCAGGTAGGCGCGGGCGGCGTCCGGCAGGTCGGCCGGCAATCCCTCGACGCGCCTCATCGAGCGGCGCTCGCATAGGCCTGATGGACGAGGCGCATCGTGTGGAGATCCCGTTCGACGGAGAAGGCGTCGCGCTCGCCGGATCGCAGCGCGGCCGAGAAGGCCCGGACCTGTCCCTCGAAGGGCGACCGGTCCGGATGGGGAACGGGGAGCGGAGCGCGCGCGCCGCTGCGGCCGTCGATCCTCACCACCGAGCCGCCCGCGACCTGCCCCATCGTGTCCTCGGCGAGGAGCATGGCCTCCGATCCGACGATCTCGAGCCGGCGCCGGGGCAGCGCCTCCGGGCAGTTGTAGGCGACGTGCAGGGTCGCGAGCACGCCCGACGCGGTCGCGCCGACGAGGATCGCGCCGTCGTCGACCGCGTAGTCCTGGATGCGGCTCTGCGTGACGGCGGCGATGCGCGCGAGCGGCTCGCCGAGCAGGAACTCGACGAGGTCGAGACCGTGCGGCGCGAGGTCGATCAGGGCGCCGCCGCCGGCCTTCGCGGCGTCGATGCGCCAGTTCTCGCGCGCCGTCGCGGCGCTCCATTCGGTGCCGACCCAGCAGGCATAGAGGATGCGGATCGCCGCCGGACGTCCGATGGCGCCGTCCTCGACGGCGGCCGCGAGCGCGCGATGCGCCGGATGGTGCCGCTGGTCGAAGGCCGTGCCGTAGAGCTGCGGCGAGGCCCGGCACGCGACCGCCATGCGCTCCGCCTCGTCGAGGGTCGCCGCCATCGGCTTCTCGCAGAGCACGGCCTTCCCGGCCGCCATGGCGGCGAGGACGGCGTCGGCGTGGAGGTGGTTCGGCGTCGCCACGTAGACCGCCTCGACGGCGGGATCGGCGAACAGGTCCTCCGCCGACGCATAGGCTCGCGCGCCGTCGTGCCCGGCCCGCTCCCGCGAGGCCGGATCGGGATCGGCCACCGCCACGAGCGCGTCGCCGGCCGCCCGGATGGCGGGCGCCATGTAGTCCTGCGCGACCCAGCCGTAGCCGACGATGCCCCACCGGACGGGATCCTGCGCGCCCATCACCAGCGCTCCGGCAGGGCGACGAACTCGCGCCGACGGACCGCCTCCGGCCCGGGCTCGATCGGGGGATCGAGGCGCGGCCGGTAGGTCGCGCCCTCCGCGTATTCGCGACGGTAGCGCTCGGACGGCCACGCGATCGCGGCCCCGCCGTCCTGCCGCCGATAGAGCGGGTTGAGGCGCAGCTGCGCGGCATCCTCGGGCTGGAGGAGCCCGCTCTCCCCCGGGGTTCCGGCGGGGCCGTCCGCGAGCGAGAACGCCTCGACGCGCCCCAGCTCCGCGACGGCGCGCGCCACGGGCGGACGCCCCGCGGCGGCGGCTCGCGTGAGGTCCGCGTCGTCGTACACGGTCGCGCCCGGGAACCAGCCCGCGATCTCGCCGGCCGTGACGCCCGAGCCGGCCGACAGGTTCTCCGCCTCCCGGTTGTGGACGTGCCCCACCGCCAACGTCCCGCCCGGCCGGACCAGCCCGCGCAGGGCGCGCAGGATCTCGACCTTCGGCTCGAGGAAATAGAAGGCGTCGTGGCAGAGAACGAGATCGTGGCTTCGGCCCGCGACCGGCCAGGGCGCGCTCGCGTCGAAGCAGACGAGATCGACCCTCCCCTGTCTCGCGCCACCGCCCGGCCGTGACGGAGCCGCCTGGCGGGGCGTCCTCGACGCCGGTGCAGCGGCGACGTCGCCTTCATGGCGGGCTCGCGATGTCGATGGCTCTGGGCAGACCCAATGGCGGGCGAGCCAGAGCTTGGCGAAGACGATGTCCGCGCCCGAGCCGTCGACGCCGCGGAGCGCGAGATCGCGCAGGTAGTGGCCG
The DNA here is from genome assembly GCA_019695455.1 of Methylorubrum extorquens. Taxonomy (GTDB): domain Bacteria; phylum Pseudomonadota; class Alphaproteobacteria; order Rhizobiales; family Beijerinckiaceae; genus Enterovirga; species Enterovirga extorquens_A. The sequence continues at coordinate 4,961 of JAEUAC010000389.1, forward strand.
ATGCCGCAGGCGAGCTCGAACGCGCTCGCGGGCGCGGTCCAGTGCGCGTCCAGCAGCGCGAGGCCGGCCAGGTAGGTCGGGTCGCTCCAGCGATGGGCGAAGTAGTCGCCGACGCGGCCGAGCGCGAGCAGGTCCATGGCCTGCCGCAGCGAGAGGGCGTCCCTCTCGCGCACGAGCCGGCGCCGCGCCTCCTCGGACGGCGTCGGCCCGTCCCACCATTCGTCCTGGTCGGCGAGGGCCAGGACCAGGGCCGTCTCGCGATCGCCCGCCGCGATGGCGGCCAGCATGTCGGCGACGAGCGGCTCGCGCCCGACCCGCAGGTATGGAATGCCGTCGAGGACGGGCCAGCGGTCGCTCCCGTCCGTGAGCGCGTCGGGCCCGTCCGGCCGGAGCGGCCGGCCCGAGACCGGCGAGACGAGCGGCGTCATGCGAGCCCCATCTCGGCCAGCACGCGGTCGTGGTACGGCTTCAGCGGTCCCTCGTGGACGAGCGCCATGTCGCCCAGCACGTCGTCGAGCGTCACGCGGGCACGCCGGACGTGCTGCTCCATCTCGAGGACGCGATCCACGACGTCGCCCGCGTGGAAGGCCCGGCCTTCGGCCGTCTCGGCCTCCGGCAGGATGCGGCGGGCCGCGACCACCTGCGCCCGCACCCCCTCCGGAAGCTCCGCCAGGGCCGCGCCCGTCGCGCGCGCCATGACCGGCCCGAGATGGTCGCCGAGCAGCATCTCGCCCGTGAACCCCGCATCCGGCATCGCGGCGTTGTGGAGGTGATGCGCGAGCCCGGCGAGGAACGCCGTCCCGCGATCCGTGCCGGGCTCGGCCAGCAGCACCGCGTAGACGGCGACGACGAGGCAGTGCTCGGCATGGTTCTCGGCCGGCAGGAGAACGATCCGGGGCTTGCCGGGGCAGGTCGCGCCCGCCCTCGGCTGCGCCGCCAGCGCGTCGACGAATCCGGGAACGGCGCCGCCCCCGTCGAAGGACGGAAGGGCGTCGCAGGCGCCGACGAGGCCGTCCCGGAGCTCGCCCGCAAGATCCGCCGCGGCTTCCGCGACGCCGGCCCGCAGGATGGCCGATGCGTCGGCCGCCGGCACGCCGAGCGCCGCCAGCGACGCGGCGTCGAGGTCCGCCAGCCGGGTCGCCGCGAGGCAGCCGGCCGTCGTCTCGAGCGCCACGGACGCGGCCGACGCGCCGTCCAGTAGGCGCCTCCAGGCGCGCCGGAAGGCCCGTTCGGCGATGGAGCCCGACCGGCCGGACGCCGTGATGCGCTTGAGATCGCCGACCTCCCGCAGCAGCGGGAGGATCGCGGTCCGCATCGCGGTCAGGTCCGGGCGCCGAGCCAGTCGAGCAGCATGTCCTCCTGCTGGTGGAAGGCGTGGACCGGGTCGCGGCCGGCGCGCGTCATCGGCGCCTTGAAGAACAGGGACAGTTGCTCCTGGACGCCGCCGTCGCCGCGCTTGTCCGCGAGCCCGAGCACGCGCGCGATCTCGATCGCGAGCGGCGCGGCGAGGATTGAGTCCTTGCAGAGGAAGTTGATCTTGATCTGCATGCGCTGGCCGAGGAAGCCCGAGACGTCGATGTTGTCCCACGCCTCCTTATCGTCGCCCCGCGGCCGGTAATACTTGATGTCGACGATGTGGTCCTCGACTTTGTAGCCGAGGATCTGATCCAGCACGGACCCCTTCGTGTTCAGCTTCGATTGGAGCGAGTTCGGATCGTCGAGGGCGAGACCGTCCCGGTTGCCGAGGATGTTGGTCGAGAACCAGCCGTCCACGTGCAGGGCCCGGGAGCGGAGCGCGGGGGCGATCACGGTCTTCATCATCGTCTGGCCGGTCTTGCCGTCCTTGCCGGCCACGGGCACGTTGCGGCTCTCGGCCAGCGCCGTGAGCGCCGGGATGTCGGCCGCGACGCTCGGCGTGAAGTTGCCGTAGGCGTAGCCGTTCGCGACCGCCGCGTAGGCGTAGAGCATGGCGGGGCCGATCGCCTCGTCGTCGCGATCGAGGCCGCGCTCGAACCCGTCGATCGTCGTGAAGGTCTCGTTCGACAGGTCGGGCCAGCGCTCGGTCGAGGCGAGGTTCAGGACGACGACCCGGTCGACGCCGCTCTCCGACTTGAACCGGCGCAGGTCGTCCGCGATCCGGTCGACGGCGTCGCGATGCCCCTTCGCCAGCACCTTGTGGGCGCCGTCGACGTTCTTGCAAAATCGATCGCTCGCGACCGCCTTCCAGGGCCGCATCGTGCGCAGCGCCGCCGCGCCGTCGCCCAGGAGGTCGCGGGAGAGCACGCCGTGCGTCTCGGCCGCCGCGCCGAGGTCATCGCCGTGGACGTCCCAGCCGCCGAACACGATGTCCCGGTAATCCGTGAGCCCGGGCACGGCGATGTCCGCCAGGGGCAGGCCGTCGAGACGGTTGACGCCGGACTTGATGAGTTCCAGCCCCGCGATGGCGGTCGTCGACACCGCGCCTCCGAGCCCGACGACAGCCACTCCGAGCCGCTGTCCCTGCATGGTGTCCATCGAATTTCCTGTCCGCAAACCTGTCCGAACCGACCAACTCAATGTTTGAAGCAGCAAAGGGACACGGTACCGGTTCGCACAAACGCGTGAACCCGCCTCAATCGAAGCCGGTCCAGCCGGAGCAGACGACTCGATAATCACAGGTCAGCTCCTCGCCGGCGGCGATCGGACGACTGGCGAAGCTGGACAGATCCCGGCCGACGACGTTCGGATCGGGCGAATGGTTCATGAACTTGGCGTGGTCGCACGAGACCACGAGCCGGCCCGGGAAGGCCTCGGACGGATAGGCGTAGGTATCGAGATAGGCCCGGTACGCCGCGGGCAGCCCCGCGACCGCCTCGAGCGGGATCAGGAGATCGAAGCCCGGCGCGAACCGCCAGACCTCCGTGCCCTCCGCCACGGCATCGGTCGCGAACAGGCCGAGGCCCTGGATGGCGCTCGGGGCGACGCGGCTCGGAACCAGCAACATGGTCGGCTCTTAGATCCGACGGCCGACGGGATCAAAGCGGGCCACCGCCGTGTCCGGTCTCCGACACATGGATGGCCGGAGCGGGCGGATGCGCGAGAAGGCCGCATGAGATTCCTCGGCATCGGCGACACCTGCGACCTCGCGGCCCTCTATCTCAGGCTCGCCGAGGCCGGGCACGAGGTGCGCGTCTCCGTCACCGAGCCGCTCTGCGCGGGCGTGCTGGCCGGCATGGTGCCGCATTCCGCAGATTGGCGCGGCGATCTCGGCTGGATCCGGGAGGCCGGGCCGGACGGCGTGGTCCTGTTCGAGAACGTCGCCCACGGGCGCGGCGCCCTGCAGGAGGAGCTGCGCGCCGAGGGGCTGAACGTGGTCGGCGGCTCGGCCTTCGGGGACCGTCTCGAGAACGATCGGGCCTATGCGCAATCCGTCCTCGCCGAGCTCGGCTTCCAGACCGCGGCGGTGCACCATTTCGAGGATTTCGGATCGGCGATCCGCTTCGTGGAAGCCCGGCCGGGCCGCTACGTCTCCAAGCTGAACGGTCCGGGCCTCGGCGCCGCCGGCACCTTCGTCGGCCGGCTGGCGGACGGGCGGGACGTGCGGGCGATGCTGGCCGCGCAGGCGCGCCAGCTCGCGGACGAGCCGACGAGCCTCGTGCTCATGGAGCATCTCGACGGGATCGAGATGGGCGTCGGCGCCTATTTCGACGGCGACCGCTTCCTGCGGCCCGCCTGCCTCGACTGGGAGCACAAGCGCTTCTTCCCGGGCGACCTCGGCGAGAACGTCGGCGAAATGGGCACGGTGGCGACCTACGAGGGCACCGACCGCTTCTTCGACGCGACGCTCGCGCGCCTCGAAACCCGCCTGCGGGAGGGCGGCTACCAGGGCTACGTGAACCTGAACACCATCGTGAACCGCGACGGGATCTGGCCGCTCGAATTCACCTGCCGCTTCGGCTACCCGGGCTTCGCGGTGCTGGAACCCCTGCAGGCGATCGGCTGGGCCGAGCTGTTCCGCGGCCTCGTGGGGCGGAGCCTCGATAGCCTGCCCGTGCGGCCGGGATATTCGGTCGGCATCGTCATGACCACGCGC
>JAEUAC010000098.1 GCA_019695455.1 Methylorubrum extorquens
GGTTTGATCTATGTCAAGGCGCCGGGCGGCGCCGCCGTCCAGCGTTCTCCGTCGGATCGACGGGAGGGCACATGGGCTCGACAAGCTGCGCGCACGTTCGCGATCCGCGCGAGTGCGAGGATTGCTCCGCCCGATCTCTCAGCGTGTGCTCGGCGCTCGACGTCGGCGAGCTCGACGGCCTGCACGAGATCGCCCGCTCCACCTTCTACCCGAACCGGTCGTCGCTGTTCCGCCAGGGCGAGCCGTCCGAATTCGTGTTCAACGTGACGGAGGGGGTCGTCCGCCTGGCGCGGCTCCTCCCGGACGGCCGGCGCCAGATCGTCGGGTTCGCGATGCCCGGCGACTTCCTGGGCGTCTCGGTCCACGCGACCTACGGCTTCTCGGCCGACGCCGTGGAGGACGTCGCGGCCTGCAAGTTCGGCCGGAAGGCCTACGAGGACCTGGTCGCGAGCAAGCCGCACCTCCTGAAGCGGCTGCACGACTTCTCCGCCAACGAACTCTCCCTGGCGCAGGATCAGATCACCCTGCTCGGGCGCTGCACGGCCGAGGAGCGCATCGCGAGCTTCCTCCTGCACATGCGCCGGCGTTGGGCCGTGGTGCGGGGCAAGCCGTCCGTGACGGTCCACCTGCCCATGAGCCGCCAGGACATCGCCGACTTCCTCGGGCTCACGATCGAGACGGTGAGCCGGACGATCTCCCGCATGGCGCGCGACAAGGAGCTGACCGTCGTCCCGCACGGCGTCCGCCTCTCGGACGTCCGGCGCTTCGAGCAGCTCGCCGCCGCCTAGCTCCCGCCCGGTCGCGACCTTCCGATCGCGTCCCGCAGAAGCGCCTGCGACCTGGCGCGCTTGCGGAGCGCGTCGAACAGCGAGACGGCGAGGAAGACCGTCGCGCCGCCGAGCATCGCGAGGGCGAGGACGAGGTCGTCCCACATCGCTCAATCCTCCGGGAAGCCGTCCGGGGCGGCCAACCGGTCGGCGGTCTGCCAGCGGGCATAGATCAGGGCCAGCGCGAACGTCGCGAAGGCCAGCACCACCAGCGCCAGGAAGAAGGATTCCGTGTCGGGCATGATCGTCTCCTCGTGGTGACGCATCCCACACCGCATGATCCCGCGCCGCCTTGATCCATCTCAACGCCGGCGACCGGAACGGCGGGATCCCGGCGGGCGACAGACGTCCTTGCGCTGGATCAAGGCGTCCGCCGCGGCGGCGGACGACGGTGGCTCATGTTCAGCCATCCCCTGGCCCGCGAGGTCGCCGTCGTCGTGGCCGTCAAGGTGGCCATCGTCCTGACGGCCGGATTCCTCGTCTTCGGACCGCGGCAGCGCGCGAGGATCGACGACGCGTCGGTGACGGAACGCCTCGTCCATCCACCGGCGACGGGGCTCGGCCCAGCCACCAGCATCGGACCCCATCCATGACGAGCCTGGACGTCGTGCAGCTGTCTCGGCTGCAGTTCGGCCTCACGGCCATGTACCACTTCCTGTTCGTGCCCCTGACGCTCGGCCTCGCGCTGCTGCTCGGGATCATGGAGACCGTCTACGTCATGACGGGCCGCGAGATCTGGCGGACGATGACGAAGTTCTGGGGAACGCTCTTCGGCATCAACTTCGCCATGGGGGTCGCGACCGGCATCACCATGGAATTCCAGTTCGGCACGAACTGGGCCTATTACAGCCACTACGTCGGGGACGTGTTCGGGGCGCCGCTGGCCATCGAGGGCCTGATGGCCTTCTTCCTCGAAGCAACCTTCATCGGGCTGTTCTTCTTCGGCTGGGACAAGCTCACCAAGGTGCAGCACCTCTGCGTGACCTGGCTGGTCGCGCTCGGCTCCAACCTGTCCGCGCTCTGGATCCTGATCGCGAACGGCTGGATGCAGAACCCGGTCGGCGCGCGCTTCAACCCGGACACGATGCGCATGGAGGTGACGGACTTCGCCGCCGTCGTCTTCAACCCGGTCGCGCAGGCCAAGTTCGTGCACACCGTCAGCGCCGGCTACGTGACCGGCGCGATGTTCGTGCTGTCCATCGGCGCGCTCTACCTGCTGCTCGGACGTCACGTCGAGCTGGCCAAGCGCTCGATCACCGTCGCGGCGAGCTTCGGCCTCGCCTCGGCCCTGTCCGTCGTCGTCCTCGGCGACGAGAGCGGCTACACGGCCGGCGAGAACCAGAAGATGAAGATCGCCGCCATCGAGGCGATGTGGGAGACCGAGCCCGCACCGGCCTCGTTCACGGTGTTCGGGCTGCCGAACCAGGCAGGCCGGCACACGGCCTACGAGGTGAAGGTCCCCTGGATGCTGGGCCTGATCGCCACCCGTTCGGTGGACAAGGAGCTGCCCGGCATCAAGGAGCTGGTGGCCCGCGCGGAGGTCCGCATCAGGACCGGCCTCCTCGCCTACGAAGGCCTGCAGGCCTTCAAGCGCGACCGGACGGACGGGGCGGCCCGGGCCACGCTCGAGCGGCACGCCGAGGACCTGGGCTACGCGCTGCTGCTGAAGAAGATCCGACCCGACATCGAGGCCGCCACGGACGAGGATGTCCAGCGCGCCGCGTGGTCGACGGTGCCGCCGGTCTCGCCGCTGTTCTGGAGCTTCCGGATCATGGTGGCGCTCGGCTTCCTGTTCATCGCGGTGTTCGCCGTCGCCTTCGTGCAGGCGAGCCGGCGTCGGCTGGAGGCCTCGCCGGCCATGCTCCGGGCGGCGGTCGCCTGCCTGCCCCTGCCTTGGGTCGCGGCGGAACTCGGCTGGTACGTCGCGGAGGTCGGACGTCAGCCCTGGGTGATCGAGGGCGTCCTGCCGACCTTCCTGGCCGTCTCGAGCGTCTCGGCGGCGAACGTCTGGGCGACGCTGATCGGGTTCGTCGTGTTCTACACGGCGCTCCTCGTCGTCGACCTCTACCTCATGACGAAGACCATCCGGATGGGACCGGACGCGCTGCTGGCGCACGACGCGCCGTCGCGCCCGATGCTCGCCGTCGCGGCCGAGTGAGGAGGATGGCCATGCTCGACTACGACACGCTTCGCCTCGTCTGGTGGGCGCTGCTGGGGGCGCTCCTCATCGGCTTCGCCGTGATGGACGGCTTCGACCTCGGGGTCGGCATGCTGCTCCCGTTCGTCGCCCGCACGGACATCGACCGGCGGATCGCCATCAACACGGTGGGTCCCGTGTGGGAGGGCAACCAGGTCTGGCTCGTCCTCGGCGCGGGCGCGATCTTCGCCGCCTGGCCGCCGCTCTACGCGGTCGCCTTCTCCGGCTTCTACCTCGCCATGTTTCTGGTGCTCTGCGCCCTGATCCTGCGTCCGGTCGGGTTCAAGTTCCGGTCCAAGCTCGCGGGACGGCGGTGGCGCGCGACCTGGGACTGGGCGCTGTTCGCCGGCGGCCTCGTGCCGGCCCTGATCTTCGGCGTCGCGGTCGGCAACGTGATCGTCGGCGCGCCCTTCCGCTTCGACGACGACCTGCGGCTCGCCTACGAGGGCGATCTCCTCGGTCTCCTGAACCCGTTCGCGCTCCTGTGCGGCCTCGTCAGCGTCGCCATGCTCGCCATGCACGGCGCCGTCTACCTGGCGATCAAGGCGGACGGGCCGGTGGCGGACCGGGCCGTGCGCGTGGTTCCCCGGGCGGCCGCCGCGCTCCTCGTCCTGTTCACGCTCGCCGGGATCTGGGTCGCGTTCGGAATCGACGGCCATGCCGTCGTCCCCGGCCGGGCCGCCGGAGCGCCGTCGAACCCGCTGACGAAGGAGGTCGTCACGACGACCGGCGGGTGGCTCGCGAACTACGGCACCTATCCCTGGACGCTGCTCGCCCCGTTCGCGGCCTATGCGGGAGCGTTCGGGACGGCCCGCCTCGTCCGGCTGGGGCGCCCCGGCTCCGCCTTCGTCGCCAGCGGCCTCGCGGTCGCCGGCGTGATCGCGACGGCCGGGCTGAGCCTGTTCCCGTTCCTGCTGCCGTCGTCGGTCGCGCCGGGCTCGGGACTGACCGTCTACGACGCGTCGTCCAGCCGGACGACCCTCCTCATCATGCTGGGGGTCACGCTCGTCTTCCTGCCGTTGATCCTCGTCTACACCGCCTGGGTCTACCGCGTGCTCCGCGGGAGGGTCACGGGCGAGTGGGTGAACGCGCAGGGCAAGGCCGTCTACTGAACCGGAGGGGATCGACGATGTGGTACTTCGCCTGGGTGCTCGGGGTGGGCTTCGCCTGCTCGTTCGCCGTCCTGAACGCGATGTGGCTCGAAGCGCAGCCCCCCTCGGACAGCCTCGCCGTCGGTGGCGGCGACCGGATCTCGTCCTGAGGTGGCGTCCGCGGGGCGCACGGCGCTGCTGGTCGCGGCACTGGGCCTGTCCGCCGCGCTGCTGACCTGGCCGCGCCTTCTCGGGACGAAGCTGGGCGCGCTCGAACATGCCGCCCTGCCTCTCCTCCTCCTGGGCGTGTCCGCCGCCTTCGTCGCGGGCTTCGGTTTCCGACCGGAGAACCGCCTCGCCCGGTCCGTCCTCTCGGCTCCTGCGGCCTGGGCCCTGATCGCGACCGGCATGGTCCTGCTGTTCGGACCTCGCGTCGTGGGCTGACGCGATCGGGGCCTTGCGTTGGATCAAGGCGCCCCCGGCCCCGGCGGCCGTATCTCCCGGACGGATCGGGAGCACCCTGCATGCGGCACGTCATCGTCCTCGCGCGAACCCGAGGCCCGGGCGATCCGGAATGCCGGCCGGCGGACGGCTACGACTTCGTGGCTCCCCTGCGGTCCGATGGTCGGCTCGATGTCGCGGCGACGCAGGACGTCGGTCTGGCCGTCCGTCGCCTGTCGCCGGACCATCCGGCCCGGTACGGCCACCTCGTGCGTGGACCCGACGGATCGGGAGGCACGGCGTGGCGTCCCGTGTATGTCGGGGCGGCGGAGCCGGCCACGGCGCGTCTGCGGCTGGACGATCGTCCCCTGGTCGAGGGCGAGACCGTCTTCGTGCGCGATGCCGCGTCGCACGAATGCGGGACCTACCGGGTCGCCCGGGTCCGCGAGAGCCGGCCATCCGATCCGGTGCCGCGGTCGTCCTCCCTCGACGAGGAGATCGCCCGGTGACCGGCAATGCCCTCCCCCGCCTCGCCGTCGTGCTGTTCGGCTTGAGCGCGTCCGCCGCGCATGCCGGCGATCCGCTGGTGGAGCGGGGACGGGCGTTCGCCCGGCAGAACTGCTCGACCTGTCACGCCATCGGCCGACAGGGCGCCTCGCCGCTGGCCGAGGCGCCCGCGTTCAGGATCCTGGGGCGGCGGTACCCGGTCGAGGATCTCGCGGAGACGTTCGCGGAGGGGATCGTGACGGGCCACCCGACCATGCCGGAGTGGCGGCTCGAGGCGGATCAGGTCGCGGCCCTGGTCGCCTATCTGCAGAGCGTGCAGGGTCGCTGAACGCCGGGCCCCATGATCGGGTCGGCGCGCTCGGGCGACCGGGCCCGGCGCGGCCGGCGCCTGCCGTCGGCCGGCCTCCGTCTCCTCAGCGGCTCAGGACGTCGTACAGCCAATCGATGGATTGCAGCGCTCCCGACTGGATGGCGATGTTGACCGCGTGGCTCGCCAGGATCAGCGTCATGGCTATGAGGGCCGACACGACGACGTAATGGATCGCGACGGCCGAGCGTTCGCTGCGGAGGAAGTCGCCGATCGATCGCCGCGTCTGGCTGAAGCTCCCGCCGAGCGAGGGAGACCGTTCCGCCATCCCGACGCCCGGGCACCCGTCCGGTCCAGGCACGACGGCCGCCGCCTTCGGCGCGCGTCCGTCGAGATCGCGGGCGCCCGACGAGGCAGCGTCGCGGTCCGCCGCGGAAAGATGTGGCCTGTCTTCGCGCTCGCCGGTCCAAGCTGTCGAACAGCGCTGCCGCGATGTCCCGACGCTGACGACGACGACCGCGTGCTTGACGGCGGTCACGGATCTCTCCCTCTCGAGGATCCTGCTCTGGCTGACAATCATGGTTCGGCCTGCCGCCGGTTCGATTCAATACGCTCTTGTAGATCTCCGCACCGGAACGACCGCTTGCGTGTCAAAGCGGAATTCAGTTGCATTATAATCAAAATTTGCGGCTCGATCGGTCAATCTAACGCATTGTTCACCGGCTTCGCGGCTTGTGACGTTTGACCAGTCAAAAGGCAGCGAATGCCCTATCCTCGCAACTCCGCTCTCGCCGCGCCGATCTCGTCCCGCCAGTATCTCCAGGTGCTGGAGCGCAACGCCTCCATCGGGTCGTGGGCCTGGCAACCGGCGGACGGCGTCATGGTCTGGTCGAGCAACATGCATCGCCTGATGCGGGTCCCGGCCGAGTTCCAGCCGACGATCGAAGGCATGCTGGCCGCCGTCCACGAGGACGACCGATGGCTGTTCCAGGACATGCTGGTCGGCCTCGATCCCGTCGCGTCGACGCCGCCCTACCGCGTGCGGTTGGCGGACGGCAGCCTGCGCTGGCATGTCTGCCACCGGGAGGTCGCGTGCCAGACGCCGGTGCGCGTCGTGATCGCCATCGTGCAGGACGTCACGGACGCCACGGCGGCCCACCGGCTGCTCGTGCAGAGGCAGAGGTCGCTCGATACGGTGATGCGTCTTCTCGGCGGCATCCTGTGGCGGGCCGCTCCCAACGGCGACCTCGTGTTCGACAACGGCTGGTGCGAACTGACCGGCACGACCCTGGCGGAGAACGCGGGCGACGGGTGGCTCCGCACGATCCATTCCGAGGACCGAGACGTCGCCCGGGCCGCATGGAGGTTCGCGGTCGATTCGGGGCGTTCCTACTCCACGACCTATCGGGTCCGCCGGACGGACGGGCACTACGTCCGCATGGACGTGAAGGCGCATCCGCACCTGGACGAGCACGAGGCCGTCGTGGAGTGGATCGGGGTCTGCGTCCCGTCCATCCAGGCGCCTCCCGCAGCACCCGCGCCGGTCGACGTGGCGGACGCGCCGGAAGGCCCCGAGCTCCGCGCGGCTCGCGCCCTGATCGGCCTGACGGTCGACGAACTCGCGGACGCCGCCGGCGTCTCCGCCGCGACCATCTCGCGCCACGAGGACACCCGTCAGACCGGACGGATCAGGCCGTCGAAGCTGGCGCGGCTGAAGGCGTCGCTCGCCGAACTCGGCGTCACCTTCCACCGCGAGCGTGCGGGCGGCGCCTTCATCCGGTGGGACCGGGACGGCGGCCGGCAGGGATGAACCACGGGCAAGCCCGGATACGGCGGGACCGGCCGCGGACGCCCGTCCCGGCCGGCCCCGCCGACGAGCAGCGGCTGCCGGGACGCCGGCCGGTCAGCGGGCGCCTCCGACCATCGAACCGACGCGGCGGGTCGTCTCGTCCTCGAACCGGAACGATCCGGCCGGCACGGGTCTGCCGAAATGGTAGCCTTGTCCTTCCTGGCAGTGCGGTCGCATCAGGTCGGCCTGCTCCCGGGTCTCGATGCCTTCGGCGATCACGTCCAGCGCGAAGCCCTGCGCGAGCCGGGAGATCGCCTCCACGATGGTCTGGTCCTTGTGGCTGATGTCGACGCCGCTGACGAACGAGCGGTCGATCTTGAGCCGGGTCACCGGGTAGTCCTTCAGCATCGTGAGGGACGCGTAGCCGGTGCCGTAATCGTCGAAGGCGATGCCCACGCCCATGGCGCGGAGGTCGAACAGGTCCGCCTTGATGCGACCGTCGCTCTTCAGGATGATGTTCTCGGTGATCTCGAGCTCGAGCGCGTCAGCCGGCAGGCGGTGGGCGCCGAGCAGGCGCTCGACCAGGGCCGGAAGGGTGCCGGACCTGAACTGGGCGGCGAAGAGGTTCACGCCGATGCGGAAGCGGCTGGCGCCGTCCCGGCGCCAGCGGGCGGCCTGCTCGCACGCCGTGTCCATGATCCATTCCGACACCGGCACGGCCAGGAGGCTGGCCTCCAGCGTCGACAGGAAGGCGGCCGGGGCCACGAGCCCGTGCTGGGGGTGGTTCCAGCGGATCAACGCCTCCGCGCCCATGCATGCGCCGGTCGCGAGGGAGACCTGAGGTTGGTAGTAGAGCTCGAACTCCCGTCTCTCCCAGGCCTGGCGGACGCCCGAGCTGACGGAGGTCCGCTGCCGCGACACGGACCGGAGATCGGGCGTGAAGAGACTGATGCGGTTGCGACCGCCCACCTTCGATCGGTAGAGGGCGAGGTCCGCGTCGGCGAGGAGGTCGTCGGGGGCCCAGCCCGTGCCGTCCGCGGTCGCGACGCCGCCGCTCGCGCCCACGTAGACGGACCGCTCCTCGACCTCGATGGGCTGCTCGATGGCCGCGATCAGCACGTGGCCTTGCGCGATGGCCTCCATCGGATCGGCGCACCCCGTCCAGAGCACAGCGAACTCGTCGCCTCCGAGCCGGGAGACGAGCCCCCTGTCGCCGACGGCGGCGAGAAGCCTGGAGGCCACCCGCCGCAACACCTCGTCGCCGGCAGCATGGCCGAGACTGTCGTTGACGTCCTTGAACCCGTCCAGGTCGAGCAGCAGGAGCGTCCCGGCCGACCCGGCCGCCGAGGCTTCCGACATGCGCTCGGCGAGGACCTTGCGATTGGCGATGCCCGTGAGATGATCGACCTCGGCGTCCCGCCTCAGGCGCTCCTCCGCCTGCCGCCGATCCGTGATGTCCCGGGCGATCGCGCCGAAGCGGTGCTCGCCGCCCTCCGTCCAGTGCGACAGCGACAGCTCGATGGGGAACTCGGTGCCGTCCCGCCTGCTCGCCTGGACCGCCACCACGGCCCCGATCAGTTTCGAGGGAAGACCGGCGACGACGCGCGCGAGACCTGCCTCGTGCATCGGTCGCATGGCGGGAGGCACGATGATGTTCAGGGGTTGCCCGAGCGCCTCGGAGGCGTCGTAGCCGAACATCGTCTCGGCGGCCCTGTTCCAGAAGCGGATCACGTTGCCGCCGTCGGCGCAGATGATCGCGTCGGGAGACACGGCGGCGATGGATTCGAACTGCCTGCGGCTGCCGAGCCCGGAGAGCGCCGCCCGCCGCGCCGCCATCCGGTCCATCACGATCCGGGCGAAGTCCTGGAGCGTCTTGCACCTCGCCTCCGAGAAGTCGTGCCGGGGGCGGTGGTCCTTGACGCAGAAGCTGCCGATCACGAGGCCGTTCGGCGAGACGAGGGGCGCACCGGCGTAGAAGCGGACGTGAGGCTGGCCCGTGACGAGCGGCGACGAGACGAAGCGCGGATCGAGCGCCGCGTCCGGCACGACGAGCACGTCGTCGCGGAGGACGACGTGCGTGCAGAACGAGCCCTCGCGGTCGGTCTGGCAGGCATCCATCCCGACCTTGGCCTTGAAGAACTGGCGGTCGTCGCCGACGAACGACAACATCGCCATCGGGACGTCGAAGACGCGCTCGGCCATCGACACCAGGTCGTCGAACTGCCGTTCCGGCGGCGTGTCGAGGATGGCGTAGCTGTCGAGCTCGGCCAGTCGGGCGGCCTCGTTGTCCGGCACGATGGCCCTTGTCCGCAGGGTCATGTGAAGTCACTCGCCTCTGATCGGGGATCGATCGCGCTTAGGATTGAAGTCGTCGACGACGGCGGACCACAGCGCGCCCGGCTCTTGCGATCGGCCGACCCTAGCGGGCGGCGGAGAAGCCGGAGTTAAGCCGGGAGGGATGGTCTCGCCCGTCATTGATGCAATATGTTTCGGAATGTCCTGCGACCGAGGTCCGGACGCCGCTGACCGACGGGCCGGCGCCGATCGGCGGATGGATGAGCGTCGCGCACGGCCTCGTGGGCGCGGCCACGGGGCATCCTCTCACCGTGTGATCCTGAGCCCGCCGATGCCCTGCGCGATGGACACGAAGGCCGCGTTCAGCGAAGCCGCGTCGGAGGCCAGGAAGTACTTGTCGCTGCCCGACGCGCAGTTCTTGATCAAACTCTGTCCGCTCGCGTCGATCGCATCGCCCGGCGTGGAGAACGCCACCGCGTAGATGACGACGCCCTTGGCCTTCATGTTCGTGCAGGTCTCGGTCGTGAGCTGGTCCATCGCGTTGCGGGCGTCGGCGCTGGTCGAGAGGGTCGCGTAGCCGGACGGCAGTCGCGACCCCGTCCCGGACCCGTCCGCGTTCTGGAAGTAGCCGTACGCCGAGTATTCGGAGTTCCCGGTCGTGTAGATGGTCGACGTCCCATTCGTGTAGCGGGTCTCGTGGCCCCACGTGTTCACGCCGTCCGTCATGAGCACGACGACCTTGGTCAGGTTCGCCGTCCCGTAGGCGGCGCCGTCCCGGAAGGCCCCGTTCGGAGAGAGCGCCTGCCAGCCCCAATGCAGGCCCTCGGCGATGTTCGTGTTGCCGTTCGCCGTCAGGCTGGCGACCTGGGCCGTGAGCGACGATCGGGACGTGGTCAGCCTCTGCACCGCCTGCGAGGTGCATCCCCAATTCGGTCCCGACCGGCCCGCCTCGACGTTCTGTGCCGACACGTACTTGCAGGCCTGTGCCATGCGGACGGCGTTGCTGCCGTTGATCTTGTTGCAGGAGCCGCCGTTCGCGCTTCCGTCGTCCAGGTAGCTGTTCACGGAGGACGAGCCGCCGTCGTCGTAGGAGGAGCCGATCGGGATGCCCAGGAAGTAGGTCGTGACCTTCGAGCCGACCTCGTCAGGCGCCAGCATGGGCACGTGCAGCGTCGCCGGCGTGGCCGACGAGGGTGCCGCGTCCTGCGTGTTGTAGGGATACGGCAGGGCCTCGAAGCAGCCCTGCCAGCCCCAGGCCGGGTTGGCCAGCGACAGCCTGCGGAAGATGTCGAAACGGGTCGCGAAGCCGGCCGCGGTCGCACCCGTGACGTTCTGCCAATGGGCGGGGGACGTCCCGTAGAGGTCGATCCAGGTTGCCGCGGGAGAGGGAACGCCCAGCGGGGCGTAGGCGGCCGGATCGACCCTCACGGAGGCGGCGAACGGGACGAGCGCCATCTTGAGATGAGCGGCGTCGAAGCTGGTGTACAGGGTCGAGACGAACGAGCTCGCGGCCGACTTCATGGCGTCGAGCTTGGATTGCGAGCCGGCGGAGGCGGACATCGAACCGGTGGTGTCCAGCACCATCGCGATCTCGAGGGATTGCTCCCCCGCGCCGCAGGCCGACGTCGTGCCGAGCCTCATCTCCGGCAAGCCGACGATCCTCATGAAGTGGGTGGGGTAGCTCACCTCCGACGACAGGGTCACGGTGCGCGGGTTGTTGGTCGACGCGAACGCCGTGATGGTCGCGGAATTGTTCGGAAAGGCGTTGCCGATGACGGCTTGCGCCTCGCCCTGAAGGGCGGCGGTCGTCGTCGCGGTCGACATGCAGGCGACGAGCGCCGCCGAGTCCGTCGACGCCTGCAGGCCCGAATGGATCTGCCCAGCTCGCGAGTAATCGACCGCGGCGCCCACCGCGGCCGCCAGTGGGATGAGGGCGAGCCCGAACATGATCGCGACGCTGCCGCCTCGATCGGAGCTGAACTGACGCACGACACAGTGCATGATCTTCGACGCGGCCCTCCCGCGACCTCCCTGCTCAAGTCTTGTCCTTGTCGTACGCCGCGGACGTATCGAGGCATCTAACCGAGGACTGGAGAAAAGGAGGTTCAGCGAAGAAGTTTGCCGTCCGGATCGTCAATCCGCCGAGCCGTCTCCGGAGCGCGAGGCTCGTGACGGATCCGACGTCATTTGGACCGTCCCGGCGACGCGCGCGCCGGCCGGTCCTCGCCCTCCGTCACCGGCGGACGACCGTCACGCGGCGACCACCTCGGAGAGCGCCGCCGCCGTGCAGGCATCGGCGACCATGCGCCAATCGATGACGCCCATGGTGTCCCTCAGCATGGCCTTGGCGTCCCAGCAGGCCGCGACGGCCGAAGAGGCCGGGACGAGCACCTGCCGGACGATCACGCGTCGCTCGCGCGGCGCCCCCGAAGCCAGCACGCGCTCGAACGTCACGACATAGGTCCGCATCAGCGTCTCGCTCCGAGAGGATGCGATTCTCGACCGGCGACCGGCTCGCGTCCTTGACGTGGCGCAAGGCGAAGGGTGGCCACCCCGGAACGTCCATTCCGGCACCGGCATCGTCCGGCGTCGGAGGCTCACGTGGACATCGCGCCCCCTCGCTCCCCGGCGGCGTGGCTCCAGGCGCGGCACAAGCCTCCGATCCAGGCAGGAGGAGACGTTTAAACAGGCTTGTCTGTTTGTAAGATGCGCGCCTAGGTTGGGGCAGGAGCCCGGCGCATGCCCCAGGAACGGACGCGGAAGACGCAGCAGGAGCGGAGCGCGAGCACGACGGAGCGCCTGCTGCTGGCCACCATCGACCTGCTGCACGATCGCGGCTTCCACCGCATGTCGACGACCGACATCGCGGAAAGGGCCGGGGTGTCGCGCGGGGCGCTGAACCATCACTTCGCGTCCAAGGAGGAGATCGTCGTCTCGGCGATCCGCCACCAGCTGCGCGCAAGCACGGCCCGCCTGCACGAGATGGCCTCCACGATCCGCCAGCGCGGAGGATCGACGGACGAGATCGTCGACTTCATCTGGGCGCTCATGACGGATCGCCTGTACTACGTCACCATGGAATATCTCCCGGAGGTCCGGCACAATCCGGACTTCAAGGAGAAGGTCCTGGTGGTCGTGAAGGAGTTCCACCAGGGTCTAGAGGCAATCTGGATCGAGATCGCCGAACAGACCGGGGCCGGCGTCGCCCGGACGTCGAGAACCATGAACGCAGCCATGTGCCTCGTCCGCGGTATGATCGCCCAGACCATCATCAAGAACGACGAGACCTACTTCCGGGACCTGCTCGACGACTGCAAGCGACAGGTCGCACGCGAGCTGGAGCGGGTGACGCCGGCCGACGCGGTCGCGGCGTCCGGCGCCGGCCCGGCGTCGCGGCTGCGTCGCGTGGGCGGACGCTCGTGAGCGCCGCCGCGGCGGCCTCCGGGGTCGCGGCCCTGCCGCGGGAACGCGACGGCATCCTCTGCGTCCGCGACGTCGCGCTCCGCTTCGGAGGGCTGAAGGCGCTCGACGGCGTGACGTTCGACGTCGCGCCGGGACGCGTCACGGGGCTCGTCGGCCCGAACGGCGCAGGCAAGACCACGCTGTTCAACGTCGTGTCCGGCCTCGCCCGGGCGGATGCCGGGACGATCACCTTCGCGGGTCGGCGGATCGACCGCGAGAGCCCGAGCCGGATCACCCGGGCCGGCCTCGTGCGGAGCTTCCAGATCGCGCGCGGCTTCCCCGCCCTCACGGTGTTCGAGCACCTGATGGTCTATGGCCCGCGCCAGCCGGGCGAGGCTCTGCTCGCCGCGATCGTCGGCTCGGCGGCCTCGCGGCGGCGGGAGCAGGCGCTCGCCGAGAAGGCGCTCGCGATCGCGGCCCGGCTCCGCCTGTCCCACGTGATCGACAATCGGGTGACGGATCTCTCGGGCGGGCAGAAGAAGCTCCTCGAGATCGGCCGCGCGCTGATGACCGAGCCGGTCATGATCCTGTTCGACGAGCCGGCCGCGGGCGTGAACCCGACGCTCGCCGAGGAGATCGGCGACGCGCTCCTGCAGCTCGCGACGGAGGGCCTCGGCATCCTGCTGATCGAGCACGACATGGCCCTGATCGAACGTCTCTGCCGGCACGTCATCGTCATGGCGCGCGGCCGCACCCTGGCGGAGGGCACGTTCGACGCGGTGCGCGACGATCGCGCCGTGCAGGACGCGTATCTCGGGGGGCGACGCTGATGCTCCTCGACGCGACCGGCCTCGTCGGGGGCTACGCCTCGGCCGAGCACATCGTGAAGGGCGTGACGCTGCGCGCCGACGCGGGCGAACTCGTCACCGTCATCGGTCCGAACGGAGCCGGCAAGTCGACGGCCCTGAAGCTCGTCTCCGGCCTCCTGCGACCGGCGGAGGGACAGGTGCGGATCGCCGGCGAGGACCTCGCGGGACGCTCGCCGCAGGCCCTCGCGCGCGCCGGCCTCGGCTTCGTGCCGCAGGAGCGCAACGTCTTCGCCTCGCTCTCCGTCGCCGAGAACCTGGAGATGGGGTGCCTGTTCGAGCCGCGCGACGCCAAGGCGCGGGCGGCCGAGGCGTTTCGCCGGTTCCCGATCCTCGCCGAGAAGCGCCGCGCCCTGGCCGGGAGCCTGTCCGGCGGACAGCGCCAGATCCTGGCCGTGGCCATGGCCCTCATGGGCCGGCCGAAGGCCCTGCTTCTCGACGAGCCGACGGCCGGCCTGAGCCCGGCGGCCGCGCACGAGCTCTTCGCCTACATCCGGGGCATCGCGCAGGACGGCCTCGCCATCCTCATGGTCGAGCAGAACGCCCTCGAGGCGCTGGACAGGTCCGACCGCGCCTACGTGCTCGTCGACGGGCGCAACCACCTCGACGGCACGGCCTCGGCCGTGGCCGGCGACCCCGACATCCGCCGCCTCTTCCTGGGCGGGCGTCAATCGAAGCCAGCGCACAGCAAGGGTGAGCCATGACCTTCCTCGATCGTCGACGGGTGCTGCAGGCCGGCGCCGTTCTCGCCGGCGCCCTCGCGGCCCCCGCCCTGCTCCGGGCGCAGTCCGGGCCCATCCGGCTCGGCACGCTCACCCCGCTCACGGGCGCGGGCGGCAGCTACGGCCCCGCCATGGCCACCACGGTCCGGCGCGCGGCCGACGAGATCAACAAGGCCGGCGGCGTGCTGGGCCGCGAACTCCTCATCATCTCCGAGGACGACCAGACGAGCCCGGAGGCCGGGCTGCGCGCCATCCGCAAGCTGATCGACGTGGACAAGGTCTCGGCCGTGATCGGCACCTGGGCCTCGTCGGTCACGACCGCGGTCGCGCCCGTGTGCTGGGAGTCGGGCACGTTCCTCGCGACCGTCTCCGGGGCGGATTCCATCACGCTGCTGCCGCATCGCGGCTACCTGATCCGCACCCAGCCGAACACGACCCTGCAGGGCCGGAAATTCGGCGGGTTCGCGCTCGAGATCGGCGCGAAGACCGTCGCCTTCGTGTCCCCGCAGACGCCGTTCTCGGACAGCCAGTACGCCGAGCTCGGCAAGACGGTCGAGGCCGGCGGCGGCAGGACCACCAAGCTCATCTACGACGACAAGAAGACGACGCTCCGCACCGAGGTCGATGCCGTGCTGCGCGGCAAGCCGGACGCGATCGTCATGGGCGGCTACACGAACGACACGGCCATCCTGGTCCGCGATCTCTACCGGGCGAACTACAAGGGCCGGCTCCTCGGCTTCGGCTTCGCCATCAACAAGCAGCTCGTCGAGGCGCTGCCGGCGGAGGTCAGCGAGGGCATCCTGACCCTGTCGCCCTCGGCGGCGGAGGGGTCCGACGGCTACAAGCACGTCGCGCGCCTCCTCGGCACCGACAGCCCGGACCCCTACAGCTGCCAGGTCTACGACCACCTGAACCTCGTCGCGCTCGCCATGGCGGCCGGCCGCGGCGACACCGGCACGGTGATCAAGGACACCGTCCGGACGGTCTCGCAGGGCGGCGGCGAGCGGGTCGACAGCGCCGTCGAGGGCCTGAAGCGCCTCGCGGCCGGCGCCAAGGTCGATTACGACGGCGCCTCGGGCCCCTGCGACTTCACCCCCATCGGCGACATCACGGATTCGCGCTTCCGCTACGAGGAGGTGAAGGGCGGCAGGATCACGCTCCTGAAGATCGCCTGACGATGGAGATCGTCCTCCAGGCGCTCGCGAACGGCATCGTGTCCGGCTCGCTGCTCGCCGTCCCGGCGCTGGGGTTCAGCGCGATCTTCGCCGTGCTGCGCTACCCGAACTTCGCGATCGGCTCGCTCGCGACCGTCGGCGCCTACGCGGCCTGGTCCGCCAACACGGCGTTCGGCGCGCCCGTGCTGGTCGCGATCGGGGCCGGCGCCGCCGTGGCCGGCCTGACCGGGATCGCGCTCGAGGCCGTGGCCCTGGACCGGCTCGGTCGCGGCGGGCCGCTCATGAAGGCGATCGGGTCGCTCGCGGCGGCCATGATCCTGGAGAACGTCGTCCGGTTCGGCTTCGGCAACGACCTGCACGCCTTCGACCTCCCCCTCGCCCGCGACGTCATGGTCGGGCCGGTCCGCGTCGGGCCGCAGCAGCTCGCGGGGCTCGCCGTGGCGCTCGCCGTCATGGCGGCCGTCTGGGCCTTCCTGTCGCTCACGAGCCTCGGACGCTCCATGCGGGCCGTCGCCGACAATCCCGATCTCGCCCGCCTGAAGGGCGTCAGCCCGCGCCTCGTCTCGCTCGTCACGGTGTTCGTGGGCGCGGCCCTCTGCGGCATCGGGGGGACGCTCGTCGGGCTCGACGCCTCCCTGGATCCGCTGGTCGGCGGCCGCATCCTGCTGTCCGTCTTCGCGGCCGCCGTGGTGGGCGGGCTAGACAGCATCCCGGGCGCGGTCGCGGGCGCCTTCCTGATCGGCATCGCCGAGGAGTTCACCGTGCTGGCGCTCGCGCCCGCCTACCGCCTGGCCGTGAGCTTCGCCGTGATCTTCCTCGTCCTGAGCTTCAGGCCGGCCGGCATCCTCGGCCGGGCCGCGAGGTGACGCGATGCTGACCTACGTCCTCTTCGCGCTCGTCGTCGGCTCCATCTACGCGCTGCTGGCCCAGAGCCTCATGCTGTCCTGGGGCCTCGCCGGGCTGGTCAATCTCGGCCTCGCGGGCTTCTTCGCGCTCGGCGCCTACGCGTCGGCGACCTCCACGACCTGGGGGCACGTCCCGGTGCCGGTCGGGATCGCGCTCGCGGTCGTCGCGGCGGCGGCGGCGGGCTTCGTCGTCTGCGTCTCCACCCTGCGGCTCCGGGACGACTACCTCGCCATTGTGACGCTCGGCTTCGCCGAGGTGGTCCGCATCGTCGCCTCCAACGAGGTCTGGCTGACGGGCGGGACCGACGGCATCTCGGGCGTGCCCGTCCTCGTGCCGCGGAGCGCCGGCCTCGGCTTCCACGCCGGCACGCTCGCCATCGTGGCGGTCGCGGTCGCGATCGTCTACGCGCTCCAGCGCCGACTGCTCCTCTCGCCCTGGGGCCGGGCCCTGCGGGCGATCCGCGAGGACCAGATCGTCGCGGCGGTGGCCGGCAAGAGCGTAGTGCGGTTCAAGGCGGAGGCGTTCTGCCTCGCCTGTGCGATCGCCGGGCTCGCCGGCGCGCTCTACGGGCACTACACGAGCTACGTCGCACCCGACCAGTTCCAGCCGCTCGTCAGCATCTACATCTTCCTCGCCGTCACGGCGGGCGGCAAGGCGCGGCCGGCCGGTCCCGTCGTCGGCGCCTACGCGCTCGTCGCCTTCCTGGAGGCCACGCGCTTCGCGGGAGAACTGATCCCGGGCGTGTCGCCGGTCCAGGCCGCCGCCCTGCGCGAGATCCTCGTCGGCCTCGGCCTCCTCGTCGTCCTCGGGCTGCGGCCCGAGGGACTCCTCCCCGAACGCTCCCAGAAGGCGCCCGCTCCATGAGCCAGGATCTTCTCCCGACCCTCACGCGGGCCGCCGACGTCCTGGCACGGGACGGGTCGCCCCACGCCGCCTTCGCGGCGGTCGACGCGGCCGCCCAGTCGCTGGTCGGGCACGAGCTCTTCACCGTCCTCCTCTGCCTGCCGGGCGGCGAAGAGGTGGAGCGCGCCTATTCCTCCCGGCCGGACGCCTATCCCGTGCAGGGCCGCAAGCGGCTCGGGTCCACGCCGTGGGGCGATCTCGTGCTGGCCCGCCGCCAGCCCTTCCTCGGACCCGACAAGGCGGCCATCCGCTGGGCCTTCGCGGACCATCCCCTCATCGAGAGCCTCGGCCTGGGGAGCGTGATCAATGTCGGCGTGGAGCACGGGGGCGATCTCCTCGCCGTCCTGGCCCTTCTCCATCGCGAGGGATATCTCTGCGAGGACGCGCAGGTCGCCCGGATCCGCGCCCTCACGCCCCTTCTCATTCCCGCGCTGCGATCGCTCCGCGACTGATCCGGCCGTCCCTGGAGAGAGCCTTGTCCGCCACCATCTTCTCGAACGCGCGCATCCTCGACGGCACGCGGGACGACGCCCTCCCCGATCAGCACGTGCTCGTGGAGGACGGCCTCGTCCGGGAGGTCTCGGACCGGCCGCTCGCCGCGGCGGGCGCCCGCGTGATCGACCTCGCCGGCCGGACCCTGATGCCGGGGCTGATCGACTGCCACGTCCACGTCATCGCGACGACGACCAACCTGACGCTCAACGCCGAGCTTCCGAACACGCTCGTCGCGCTCCGCTCCGCCACCATCATGCGGCGCATGCTGATGCGCGGCTTCACGACCGTGCGCGACCTCGGCGGTGCCGACCACGGCCTCGTCATGGCCATCGAGGAGGGTGCGATCGAGGCTCCGCGCCTCGTGATCTGCGGCAAGGCGCTGTCGCAGACGGGCGGCCACACGGATTACCGGGGCCGGTACCACTCGCGCGACGTGGAATGGTACCGCGACCGGGCGGGGACGCTCGGCCGCATCGTCGACAGCGTGGCGGACGTCCGGCGCGCCTGCCGCGAGGAGATCAAGGGCGGGGCGGAGTTCATCAAGATCATGGCGAACGGCGGCGTGTCCTCGCCGAGCGATCCGATCGCGTTCCTGGGCCTCTCCGGCGAGGAGGTGGCGGCCGCCGTCGAGGAGGCGCAGAACGCCCAGACCTACGTGGCGGCCCATCTCTACACCGACGACGCCATCCGGCGGGCCGTCGGGCTCGGGGTCGTCTCGGTCGAGCACGGCAACCTGATCACGCCGGAGACGGCGCGCTTCGTGAAGGAGCACGGCGCCTACGTCGTGCCGACCAACGTCACCTTCCACTATCTCGCCAAGGAGGGCGCGCGGTACGGGCTGCCGCCCGAGTCGGTGGCCAAGATCGAGGACGTGCGCGAGCAGGGCCTCGACGCGCTCGGCATCCTGCACGAGGCCGGCGTGATGATGGCCTACGGGTCCGACCTCCTCGGCGAGATGCACGACCATCAATCGGACGAGTTCGTCCTGCGGGGCGAGCGGCTGCCGGCCATCGAGGTGATCCGCTCGGCGACGATCCATGCCGCCAAGGTCGTGCGGCAGGAGGGGCGGCTCGGGATCGTCGCGCCGGGGGCGCATGCCGACCTGATCGTGGTCGACGGCGATCCGCTCGCGGACCTCTCGCTCCTCACCCGCCAGGGCCGGCACATGCCCGCCATCATGAAGGCCGGGCGCTTCGTGAAGGACGAGCTGGCGGCCTGACGATCCGTCCCGGGCCGACGACATTCCCATCATCGACGAGGTTGATCCACCCATGGACCTGACGCAGTTCAAGGCCCTGTCGTTCGACTGCTACGGCACGCTGATCGACTGGGAGAGCGGGATGGTAGCGGCCCTGACGCCGCTGACCGACCGGGCCGGACGGGAGCTGACGCGCAACCGCATCCTCGAGGCGCACGCCTTCCACGAATCCGACCAGCAGGCGATCACGCCGGGCAAGCTCTACCGGGACGTGCTCGCCATCGTCTTCAAGCGGCTCGCGGAGGAATGGGGCGTGCCGGTCACGCACGAGGACTGCGTCGCCTACGGCCGCTCCGTCCGCGACTGGCCGGCCTTCCCGGACACGGCCGAGGCCCTTCGCTACCTGAAGCAGCACTACAAGCTCGTGATCCTGTCGAACGTCGACAACGAGAGCTTCTCCTTCAGCAACGCGCGGCTCGGCGTCGCCTTCGACGCGGTGGTCACGGCCGAGGACGTGGGCGCCTACAAGCCGAGCGACAGGAACTTCGAGGTGATGCTGCACCGGCTCGGACGCGGGCTCGGCGGCGTCGCGATCCGGAAGGAGGACATCCTGCACACGGCCGAGAGCCTGTTCCACGACCACAAGCCCGCGAACCGGTTCGGACTCGCCTCCTGCTGGATCTACCGGCGGCACGCGGACGAGGGCTTCGGGGCCACCATGGATCCCGGAGAGACGCCCCGGTACGATGTCCGCTTCACCAGCATGGCCGACTTCGCCGAGGCGCACCGACGGCAGGTCTCGGCCTAGGAGCGCCCCCCTGCCCGGTCGGGCGCGCGTCGGCGCGACCCGACCGCCTGACATGATGCGGCGGCGGTCCGACGGCGCTCCGGGACGGGCGGGAACCGCCTACCCGTGGGAGGACCCGCTCCACCACAGCGCCGCCATGATGCCGGCCAGCGCCACCGCCTGCAACGTCACCCGCATGCGCATGAGCTTCTGCGACACCTCCCCGGGTCCGCCCTGCATCATGTTGATGAGGCCCCTGACGAGAACGACGACCACGGCCGCGGCGATCAAGCCGAACAAGACGATGGAGAGGGTCACGAGCACGCCTTCTTGGGTGATGCATTGGCAGGACTGAGATACGATCGCCGGACGCCGGATCAATCGGCGCGGGCGGCTCCGCTCGGGATCGTGATGACCGGTCGTCGTCTGGAACAGTATTGAGCATCGCGGCGGCCGGACGGCGCTCGTCCGACGCGGACCCGGACGGAGTCGAGCGCGCGACGGCCGGGGACCGAGCCTGCCGTATCTACCCGGCACGTAGTACTCGCGCGCGACGATCCCGCGATCGTGAGACATCGTTGACACATTCGTCGTAGTGCTCGCATCTCTGCTTTTCGACGGAAGGAGGCGCACTTGGGAGACGAGTGGCAGTCGACCGCCTTGTTCTGGCTGGACCACACCCGGGACTCGGCCACGATGTGGCTGGACGGGTGGCTGGACCATGCCCGGGCCGCGCCGATCCTGTCGGGGCTCCTGGCCGCCAACCTCGTCCTGATCGCCCTCTGGGCCCGTGCGGCGGCGCGCACGCGCAGGGCCCGGCAGGCCATGATCGCGCAGGAGGCCTCCCTCGCCGAGCTCGTGGCCCTGGTCGAGGCGGAGAGGAAGTGGCGGCTCGCGAGCGCCAACGTCGACGCGCAGGAAAGGCGTGCCAAGCTGGCCGCCGACGACCAGCGCCAGGCGCAGGCCCGGGACGCGACGTCGTTGCCGATCGACGCGGCCCGGCCGGAGACGGTCGCCGCCGCCTAGCGATGCGGGGCGGCCCGTTCAGGGGATGAGGCGGTCGGCCCGGAGGCGGGCGAAGAGGTCGAAGAACGCAGCATCGGTCGTCTGATAGGCCGCGAAGCCGAGCCGGCGGCTCTTCGACATGTCCGTCACGACCTCGATCGGACGGCCGAGATCCGCGTCCGTGTGCCAGGGCGAGGCGAGCCGGGCGAGGTCGGGTTCGGCTAGGGCCTCCCGCTCCGCGATCCGACGCCAGACCGGGGCGTCGTCCGCCATCTGCGCGTCGAGCGGCAGGACGGTGCCGTCGAAGGGAGCCGGCTGCAGGCCGAACCAGTCGGCGATGCGGCCCCACATCCAGCTCCAGCGGAAGACGTCGCCGTTCACGACGTTGAAGGCCTCGTTCGCCGCCGCGGGCTCCGTCGCGGCCCAGAGAAGGTGCCGCGCGAGCTGCCTCGCATCCGTCATGTCCGTCAGCCCGGCCCATTGCACGGACGAGCCGGGAAAGCGGAACGGCCGTCCCGTCTCCCGGCAGAGCGTCGCGTAGACGGCGAGGGTCGTGCCCATGTTCATGGCGTTGCCGACCGCCTGTCCGATGACCGTATGCGGCCGGTGGACGCTCCAGCTGGAGCCGTCGCGCGCGGCGGCGGCGAAGAGCTCGTCCTCCTGGGCGTAGTAGAAGTTCTCGACGTCGAGCCGCCCCTGCTCCTCCCGGAACGGCGTCTGCGGCAGGCGCCCTTTGCCGTAGGCCTCGAACGGCCCGAGATAGTGCTTGAGCCCGGTCACGAGCGCGACGTGCCGCGCCGGGCGCCCGGCCCGCAGGCCGTCCAGCAGGTTGCGGACCATCGCGCCGTTGACCCGGATGTTCTCGGCCTCCGTCGCCTGCCGGAGCCACGTCGTGATGAAGACGACGTCCGGCGCGAGGTCCTTCACGGCCGCCCGCGTCGCCTCCGGGTCCTGCAGGTCGGCCACGACCGGCACGAGCCCCGGCTGGATCACGGGCCGGCGCGCGAGCCCGTGCACGGTCCAGCCCTCCTCGACCAGGAGCGCCGACGTCGCCCGGCCGACGATGCCGCTCGCCCCGACGACCAGTGCCGTTTTCGCCATGCTGTCCCTCCCGCGTGAGGACCGGAGCTAGTCAGCCCCCCGCGCCCTGCCTAGAAGGCACCGAAACGGGACATAGGCACCCGAGGGTGACCACCATGCAGGCCGGATCCGGCGAGGACGAATGGCGGGAGGATTGCGCGCCGCGCCGCGTGCTCGAGCTCTTCGCGACCAAGTGGACCAGCATGGTCCTGCACACGCTCCAGGCCCGGCACGGCGGCGTGGCCCGGACGGGCGTGCTGCTGCGGAGCCTGCCCGGCATCTCGAAGAAGATGCTGACGCAGACGCTGCGCGAGATGGAGGGCAGCGGCCTCGTCTCGCGGCACGTGCGCGGAACGGTCCCGCCCGCGGTCGAGTACCGGCTCACGCCGCTCGGCACGCGCTTCGTCGAGCCCGTGGCGCTCCTCTACGAGTGGGGCCGCACCAATGCCGACGCCCTGGACTCGCTCGGCGCGCGACCGACCTCGCGGCGCTGAGCCGACCGACCGGCCATCGCGCGCGGCTCCTACACGGCCGGCCGATCGGCCGGATCGGGTCGGGCCGCGTCAGGGCGCTCGGTCGGCGGGAGCGGCTCCCGCGGCGTGAGAGGGTCGGGCTCCCGCCGCAGGATTCCCGCCAGCGCGTCGCGCCCGCCGAGGCCCCGCAGCGGCGAGCCGGACATGTAGGCGGCGCGCCCGAGCATCTGGGCGCCGAGCGGCAGCGTCAGGAGGAGGACGAGGATCGTGAGCGCGCCCGTGAGCCAGGCGCTGCCCGTCCCGAGGACGAGGCACGCGCCGAGCAGCACCAGGGCCGCGCCGAGCGTCCCGGCCTTGGTGGCGGCGTGCATGCGCTGGAAGGCGTCCGGGAGCCGGATCACGCCGAGGCCGGCCACGATCACGAAGCCGACGCCGAGCGTCGCGAGCGCGAGGCCTGCGAGGGTCGCGATCATCGCCGGGCCTTGCGCTCGAGGAAGCGCGCGAAGGCGCAGGTCGCCACGAAGTTGATCAGCGCGAGCCCGAGCCCGACGTCGAGGAAGGCCGCCTGCCCGGTCGCGACCGCGATCGCGGCCGCGAAGGCGATCGCGACGCCCGTCAGCATGTCGAGCGCGATGAAGCGGTCGGCATAGCTCGGCCCCGTCACCATCCGGTAGCCCGCGAGCGCGAGCGGGACGAGGAGCGCGGCCGCGAGCGCGCCGCCGGCCAGCGGCACCCAGCCCGCCATCATCGCTCGACCCTCCCGATCCA
Organism: Methylorubrum extorquens; assembly: GCA_019695455.1. Classification (GTDB taxonomy): domain Bacteria; phylum Pseudomonadota; class Alphaproteobacteria; order Rhizobiales; family Beijerinckiaceae; genus Enterovirga; species Enterovirga extorquens_A. The sequence goes on from JAEUAC010000098.1 coordinate 23,235, forward strand.
GCGTTCGAAGTCGCGCTTGAAGCCCGCCACCTGCGTCTCGGGATCGTGCGCATCGAGGAGGTGGACGTAGATCGTCCGGCGGTCGTCGGCGACGTGCAGCGCGACGGACCCGGGCGTCAGCGACAGGAAGGACGCGAAGGCCGCGACCCCGCTCCGGCTCTCGAGGTCAACCGGCACGGCGAGGATCGCCGGATGAGTGACGGGCCGGCGCGCGAGCACGATGGCGGCGACGGAGACCGAGGCCCGCACGAGGTCGACGACGAAGATCGCGGCGAGCGCCGCGAGCGCGCCGAGGCGGGCCGGTGCGCGCCGGAGGCTCATGGCCGCGCCTCCCCCCGCGACAGGACGAGCGCGACGTAGCGCGCCGGATCCGCGAGATCGGCGCCCGCCGCCCGGGCGAACTGCACCAGCGGTTCGGCGAAGAGGCCGATCGTCAGCGTGACGGCGCCCAGGAGCCCGATCGGCAGGAGCAGGCGGCCGTCGAACGGTCGCGGCCTGGGACGGCCGGTCCGCGGCATCTTCCAGAAGGCCTCGCTCCAGATCTTCGACATGGAATAGAGCGTGAGCAGCGACGTGAGGAGCGCGACCGTCGCGAGCGCGACGTGGTCCGCCCGGAACGCGGCGTCGACGATCAGGAGCTTCGCCCAGAAGCCGGAGAGCGGCGGCACGCCGACGAGGGACAGGGCCGGGACGGCGAACAGGGCCGCGAACCAGGGCCGCTCCCGCATCAGGCCGCCGCAGAGCCGCAGGTCGTAGCTGCCGCAGGCCCGGTTCACGACGCCCGCGGCGAGGAACAGGTTCGCCTTCACGACGATGTGGTGGACCACGTAGAACAGGGTCGCGGCCAGCGCCTCGCGCGTGCCGATCGCGATCCCGGCCAGCATGTAGCCGATCTGGCTGACGATGTGGAACGCGAGCACGCGCCGCATGTCCCAGGCGGAGGCGGCGCCGAGCACGCCCGCCACCATGGTGAGGCCCGCGACGATCGCGAGCGCATCGCCGAGCCCCAGCGCGCCCGGGAACACGGCCGTGAGGAGGCGCAGGGCGGCGTAGACGCCGACCTTGGTGAGGAGCCCCGCGAAGGCGGCCGCCACGGCCGGCGGGGCCGTGTGGTAGGAGGCCGGCAGCCAGGCGTAGAGCGGGAACACGCCCGCCTTGATGCCGAACCCCGCCACGATGAACGCGAAGGCGATCGCCAGGGCCGGAGAGGCCGGCAGGGCCGGCACGACCCGGGCGAGGTCCGCGAGCGTCAGCGTGCCGGCGAGGCCGTAGAGGAGCGCGATGCCGGCGAGCAGGACGATCGTGCCGAACACGTTGACGAGCGCGTAGCGGATGGCGCCGTCGATCTGGGTCGGGCGGCGATCCAGGACGAGCAGGCCGATCGCCGTGACCAGCATCAACTCGAACCAGACGTAGAGGTTGAACAGGTCGCCGGTCAGGAACGCCCCGTTCACGGCCCCCAGCATGGCGAGGAACAGCGGGTGGAAGCCGCCGCGCTCCTGCCGACGCCGGAGATCGGCGCGGGCGAAGAGCCCCGCCGCGATCCCGACGAGGGCCGTGACCAGGACCAGGGCCGCGCTCAGCCGGTCCGCCACGAAGACGAGGCCGAGCGGCGGCACCCAGCCGCCGAACCCGGTCGCGAACGGCCCGTCGGCGACGACCCGCCAGACCAGCAGCAGCGAGGCGAGGCCGAGGAGGGCGAGCGTGATGCCGGTCGTGCGGCGCTGGCCCTGCACGGAGCCGCGCAGCATCGCGGCGAAGGCCGCGCCGGCGAGCGGGATGCCGACCGGCCAGAAGGCGGCCGTCGCCTGCCACCAGGCCGTCACGGCTTCACCGCGTCGGGCGCGGGCCCGGGCTCGGCGGCTGCGGTCGGCTCTGCCGCCCGCATGGCGCGCGTGTCGAGCGTGCCGAGCTTGATCCAGGCGGCGAGCACGAGCGCGGCGAACAGGGCGACGAGCGCGAGGCCGATGACGATGGCCGTGAGCACCAGTGCCTGGGGCACCGGGTTCGCCGTGCCGGCCGCGACCGTCGCCGCGCCCTCGGCGACGAGCGGCGGCAGGACCGCGCCGAGGCGGCCGGCCTGGAGGATGACGAGGTTGATGGCCGCCGAGAGCAGCGACACGCCGAGCGCCATGCGGACGAGGTGGCGCGACAGCATGAGGTAGAGCCCGATCCCGCACAGGATCGCGGTCGCGAGCGCGTAGAGGAGGTTCACCGCGCGCCCTCCCGGTAGGCCCGCCGCAGCATGGCCGTCACGCCGCCGAGCACGGCCAGGTAGACGCCGACGTCGAACAGGATCGTGGTGCCGACCTTCAGCGAGACGCCGGCGGGTCCGATCGTGCCCCAGCTGTGGTCGAGATAGGGGCAGCCCGGCGCGAGCCCGCTCGCGAGCGCCAGCGCGAGGCCGAGGCCCGCGATGGCCATGGGATGGAAGCGCATGGTCCGGCCGGCGCGGTCCGCGCCTTCGGCCAGGGTCAGGATGGCGAAGGCGAGCGCCCCGACGAGGCCGCCGACGAACCCGCCGCCGGGCTCGTTGTGCCCGCGCAGGAGGATCAGGATCGACATGGCGAGGACCAGCCAGAAGAGCGGGCGCCCCTGCACGGCCAGCACGAAGGCGCCCGGCATGCGGGGGGCGTCGGCCGCCTCGGGCGAGCGCCCCGACATGCGGAAGAGCGACCAGACGACCAGCGTCGCCATGGCGATCACGGCCGTCTCGCCGAGCGTGTCGAGCGCGCGGAAATCGACCAGGATGACGTTGACGACGTTGCGGCCGAACCCTTCCGGCACGCTCAGCCGCTCGTAGGCGTCCGTCAGCGCGCGGTCGAAAGGTTGGTTCGTGAGGCTCTGCAGGCCGACGAGGACGGCGATCCCGAACCCGGTCGCGAGGGCCGCGTCCCACCGGCGCTCCGGGCGGGACCGCGTCGGTGCCGTCGCGAGCGGCAGGGGCAGGACGAAGGCCGTCAGCAGGACGACGAGCAGCGCCTCGACCGAGAACTGCGTGAGCGCGAGGTCGGGCGCCCCGTTCACGAGGTAGAGGAGCGCGGTCGAGACGCCGGCGAGACCGACGGCGACCAGCGCCGCGATGGTGGAGCGCGAGCGGACGACCGCGACGGCCGCCAGCACGGCGACGACGAGCAGGCCGACCGCGACCGGCCGGACCGGGCCCGAGAGGTCCAGCGACGGCCTCGCGCCGACCCGCCACATGACGACGGCGCAGGCGACCAGGAGCGCGAGCACGGTGGTGCCGAGATAGCGGCGCAGGTCGCCATGCTGCAGCCGGCGCGTCACCCGCTCGGCCGCCCGCAGCACGGCCGCGATCCCGCGCTCGTAGAGCGCGTCGCCCGAGATCCGGTCGAGGCCGCGCAGCCGGTTCAGGAAGGAGTGGATCGTCCGGGAGAAGAACCAGATCGCCCCTCCGGCCACGAAGACGAGCCCCGACAGGAGGAGCATCGGCGTGAAGCCGTGCCAGAGGGACACCTCGACCGCGACGGGCGTGCGCAGCACGTCGCGCACGGCCGGCTCGATGATGTTGCGCGTGACGATGTCGGGCCGGAGGCTCAGCCCGGCGCCGATCACGGCGAGCACCAGCGGACCGAGCAGCAGGCCCGGCGTCTCGCCGTGCAGGACGGGCGTCGCGGCACGCCCGGGGATGAAGAAGGGCCGGAGCGACACGATGCCGGCCACCGCCACCATGGTCGCGTTCACGAGCACCGCGACGACGATCGGGGCCGCCTCCCAGGAGCTCTCGATCTGCGCCTCGAACAGCAGCTCCTTCGAGACGAAGCCGAAGAAGGGCGGGATGCCCGCCATCGACAGGCTCGCCAGCAGCGCGGCGGCCGCCGTCAGCGGCAGCGTGCGGGCGAGCCCGCCGAGGCGGCGCAGCTGCCCTTCCCCCGTCGCGTGCAGAACGATGCCGGCGCAGAAGAACAGCGTGGCCTTGTAGAGCGCGTGCGCGACGAGGAAGCCGACCAGCGCCACGCTCGCGACCGGCCCGTCGAGGCCGACCAGCATGACCAGGATGCCGAGCGAGGCGACCGTCGAATAGGCGAGGACGGCCTTGAAGCCGCTCGCCCGGAGCGCCTGGACGGAGGCGACCAGCATGGTCACGGCGCCGAACGCGACGAGGACCGAGCGGTAGCCGGGCAGCGGCGCCAGCAGGTACTCGAACCGGGCGAGCAGGAAGATGCCGAGCTTCACCATGGTCGCCGAATGCAGGTAGGCGGAGGCGGGAGTCGGCGCCTGCATGGCGTTCGGGAGCCAGAAGTAGAACGGGTACTGGGCGGACTTGGTGAAGGCCGCGAGCAGGATCGCGACCGCGACGAGCGGCGCGCGCGGGCTGTTCGCCAGCTCCGGCGCGCGCGCGTAGAGGGCGGACAGCGAGTAGGTCCCGAGCTCGGCCCCGATGAGCACGATCCCGCCGAGCAGCGCGAGACCCCCGCCCCCCGTGACGAGGAGCGCCTGCACGGCCGCCCGGCGGGCCGTGGCGCTGCCGGCCTCGAAGCCGACCAGGAGGAACGAGACGATGCTCGTCGCCTCCCAGAAGAGGAACAGGACGACGAGGTTGTCCGAGAGCACCGTCCCGAGCATCGCCGTCATGAAGAGGAGGATGAGCGTCAGGAACCGGGCCCGGACGGCCGCGGGCTTCTCGGCGAAATAGGCGCCCGCATAGACGACGACGAGCGCGCCGACGCCCGAGATCATGAGGGAGAAGAGGAGCGAGAAACCGTCGAGGCGCAGCGTCAGGTCGATCCCGAGCGCCGGGACCCAGGGCCAGGTCTCGGCGACCGGCATCCCGTCCCGGACGCGCGGGCTGAGGCCGAGCAGCGCGACGAAGATCGTCGCCGGCACGAGAGCGAGGAGCGTCGCCGCGAACCGGCCCGCATGGCGCACGAGCCGGGGCGCCGCGCCGGCCGCCAGGAACCCGAGCGCCAGAAGCGCGAACAGGCTCACGCGCCGCCCGGCAGGCCGGTGGACGGCAGGCCGTCGGAGCCGCGCGCCGCCCAGGGCGCCCGGCAGGTCGATCGAAGGTTCAACGTGTCGTGCCCGGTGCCGCCGGCGCCTCCCGACCGTTCGCGAGGCGCGGTCCGACCATGGCACATCGGAGCGGGTGTGCGGAACCGTCCCGTGCCGAAACGGGCCCGCGAGCGTTGGGCCGTCGCGAGGTCGGACCCGAGCGGCACCGCCGCGCGGGCACGATTGCGGCGGGTCGAGCCGGTAGGTCGAACTCGCGCAGCCGTCGAGATCCGTCGCGCCACTCTTCCTCTTGCTGCAAGATTATTCGGCTCTCGTCGCAGCTCTTCATCAACATCCGCTGCAGGACGCTTCAGCCGACGGGATAGATCTTCGGAAAACGTCCTTGTCTCGTACGAGACGAGACCGGTAGGAGCTGTTCCTGATCGTGCGCGGAGGTGCTATTCGGCTATCACGCGATTGCGAGGGAACGATAGTGTGAGATGATCACTTGTCGCCTCGCCGGTGGCTTGGCCGGGAGGAGCTTGGGTGATGCGGAGAGCGAGTGACGAGTTCCACCTGCCGATCGTCGATGGACCCGGGCAGGACGAACGCAGCCTCCGCCCGACCCGCCGCCCCCTCCTCTGCCTCTCGCACCTTCGCTGGGACTTCGTGCGCCAACGGCCCCAGCACCTGATGAGCCGCGCCGCGCGCGACTACGACGTGACCTTCTTCGAGGAGCCTCTGTTCGAGGCCGTCGAGCGGCCGGTCCTGCGGCTGTCGCACGACGGCGCCGTCACCGTCGCGGTACCTGTGCTGCCGCACGGAACGGATCGGGCCGCAACGGACGACCTCCAGCGCGTCCTGCTCGACGGGCTGGTGGAACGGACGGGGCAGCCGGCGGCGCTCTGGTACTACACGCCCATGGCGATGCCGTTCTCGCGGCACCTCGAGGCGGACATCGTCGTCTACGACAACATGGACGAGCTGTCGGCCTTCCGGGGCGCCTCGCCCGAGATGCTGCGGAACGAGGACGAGCTGTTCGCCCGGGCCGACGTCGTGTTCACGGGCGGGTTCAGCCTGTTCGAGGCGAAGCGGGACCGGCACGAGCGCGTGTTCGCCTTCCCGTCCAGCATCGACGCCGCCCATTTCGCCACCGCGCGGGACCGTCGGGCCCCGGAGCCGGCCGACCAGGCCGACATCCCCTCGCCCCGCCTCGGCTTCTTCGGCGTCATCGACGAGCGGCTGGACCTCGACCTCGTCGCGGGCGTCGCGAGAGCGCGGCCCGACTGGCACCTCGTGATGATCGGCCCCGTCGTGAAGATCGACGCCGGCTCGCTCCCGCAGGCGCCCAACATCCACTGGCTCGGACAGAAGCACTACGATTCGCTGCCGGCCTACCTCGCCGGCTGGGATGTCGGGCTCATGCCCTTCGCCCTGAACGAGGCGACGCGCTTCATCTCCCCGACGAAGACGCCGGAATACCTTGCGGCCGGCGTGCCGGTGGTCTCGACGCCGATCCGCGACGTCATCCGCCCCTACGGCGAGAAGGACCTCGTCGCGATCGCGGACGATCCGGGTTCGGTGATCGCCGCCGCGGCGCGCGCCATGGCGCGGGCTGACGCGACGTGGCTCGCCCGGGTGGACCGGCACCTCTCGGCCGGCTCCTGGGACCGGACATGGGCCGACATGCGGCAGGCGATGGAGGAGGCGAGCCTCGCCGGGCCCGCGCCGCGCGTCGCGAACGACACGGTCCCGACCCTCGTGGCGGCGGAGTAGGTCATGTACGATTGGCTCATCGTCGGCGCGGGCTTCGCCGGCAGCGTCCTCGCCGAACGGCTCGCGACGGAACGGGACGAGCGCGTCCTGGTCGTCGATCGCCGCAACCACATCGGCGGCAACGCCTACGACCGCTACGACGACGCGGGCCTCCTGATCCACCAATACGGGCCGCACATCTTCCACACGAACGCGAAGCCGGTCTTCGACTACCTGTCCCGGTTCACGGCGTGGCGCCCCTACGAGCACCGCGTCCTCGGCCGCGTCGACGGCCAGCTCGTGCCCATCCCGATCAACCTCGACACGGTCAACGCGCTCTACGGGCTCGATCTCGGACCGGACGAGATGGAGGCCTGGCTCGCCGCGCGCGCCGAGCCGGTGGCCGAGATCCGCACCTCCGAGGACGTGGTCGTGTCGAAGGTCGGCCGCGAGCTCTACGAGAAGTTCTTCCAGGGCTACACGCGCAAGCAATGGGGCCTCGATCCGTCCGAGCTCGACAAGTCCGTCACGGCGCGGGTGCCCACCCGGACCACCCGCGACGACCGCTACTTCGCCGACGAGTTCCAGGCGATGCCGCTGCACGGCTACACGCGGATGTTCGAGCGCATGCTGGACCATCCCAACATCAACATCATGCTGAACACGCAATACGCGGACATCAGCGCGATGGTGCCGCACCGGCGCGTGATCTTCACGGGCCCGATCGACGAGTTCTTCGGCCATCGCTTCGGCCGGCTGCCCTACCGGTCGCTCCGGTTC